>DATGFS010000023.1 GCA_035308905.1 bacterium
GAGCGCCTCGCGCGTGGGCTCCGGGTTGATGAAGTGGGCGAAGGCGTAGGGGAGGCCGATCTCCGCCGCCGCACGAGCGCTCCACATGCTCGAGCCGAGCAGCCACACGTCGGGGCCTCCGGGCATGTCCGGCGTGACCAGGATGCGGCCGAATGGGTGCGCCTGGGGGAACTCGCGGCGAAGAAACGCGAGGAGTTCCAGCAGTTGGTCGGGAAAATCGTCGACCCATTCCTGACGGCTCCGGTCGCGACGCAGCGCGTAAGCTTCGAGCGGCGCGCTGCCGGGCGCCCGGCCGATGCCGAGGTCGATCCGGCCCGGGTACAGCGCGTGCAGCACCCGGAAGACCTCGGCAACCTTCAACGGGCTGTAGTGGGGCAGCAGGACGCCGCCGGACCCGACTCGGATGCCGGAGGTTTCCGCCGCGACGCGGGCGATCAGGACCTCCGGGGCCGGACTCGCAAAGCCGGGCGTCGCGTGGTGCTCGGCGATCCAGTACCGCTCGTAGCCGAGGGCGTCGGCGCGCTTCGCCAGGTCGATCGTGTTGCGCAGCGCGTCCGCCGGCGTCGAACCGGAGGAGACCGGGGACTGATCGATGATGGAGAGTCTCACCGGTGAACCTAACGACGTGTGCCGCCGGAGAATTTCCGGCTTTCTGATTCCAACGCCGGGCGGCTAGGAGGAAGGGAATGGCCGACTCCAACGGTCTGTTACGCGCGGCCGCCGATCGATCGCTGCGCTATCTCGACGAGATCCGCGACCGGCGCGTGGCGCCGGGTCCGCAGCCGATCGATGGGCTGAAGGCGCTCGGCGGCCCGTTTCCGGAAGGTCCGACGGACCCGGCGGCCGTGCTGGCGCTGCTGGACGACGTCGGGTCGCCCGCGACGGTGGCGTCGGCGGGCGGCCGGTACTTCGGCTTCGTGATCGGCGGCTCGTTGCCCGTGACGCTCGCCGCCAACTGGCTCGCGGGAGCGTGGGATCAAAACGGCGGCCTCGTGGTCTCGTCGCCGGTCGCGGCGGCCCTCGAGGAGATCGCGCTGCGGTGGCTCGTCGACGCGCTGGCGCTGCCGGCCGGGACGGGGGGCGGCTTTGTTACCGGGGCGACGATGGCGAACTTCACGGCCCTGGCCGCGGCCCGGCACGCCGTGCTTGCCGCCGCCGGTTGGGACGCGGAAGCCGCCGGCCTGCTTGGAGCGCCTGCCATCACCGTGATCGTCGGCGACGAGGTGCACATCAGCCTGCTGCGGGCACTGACGCTGCTCGGGCTCGGCCGCGATCGCGTCACTCGGGTTCCGGTGGACACGCAGGGGCGCATGCGGGCCGAGGCGCTGCCGCCGCTGCGGGGGCCGGCCATTGTCTGCGCGCAGGCGGGCAACGTGAACAGCGGCGCGTTCGACCCGATCGGGCAGATCTGCGAGGCCGCGCACGCGGCCGGCGCCTGGGTGCACGTGGACGGGGCTTTCGGGTTGTGGGCCGCGGCCGCGCCGGAGCGATCGCATCTGACCCGGGGCGTCGAGCGGGCGGACTCGTGGGCGCTCGACGCGCACAAGTGGCTCAACGTTCCGTACGACAGCGGTCTCGCGTTTGTCCGGCAGCCCGAGCACTTGAGATCGGCGATGGCCACGTCGGCGGCGTATATCCCGCAGACCGAGCAGCGGGAGCCCTTTCAATACACGCCGGAGATGTCACGCCGCGCCCGCGGGGTGGAGATCTGGGCGGCGCTGCGCGCGCTCGGCCGCGCGGGTCTGGCGGATCTCATCGAGCGCACCTGCCGGCAGGCGGCGCGCTTCGCCGCGGGACTGCGCGACGCAGGATACGAGATCTTGAACGATGTCGTGCTGAACCAGGTGCTGGTCGCGTTCGGAGACGACGAGACGACCCGCCGCGTCATCGCCGGCGTACAGTCGGACGGGACGTGCTGGTGCGGCGGGACGGTGTGGCACGGCCGCGCGGCGATGCGCATCAGCGTGTCCTCGTGGGCGACGACGGACGAGGACGTCGACCGCAGCCTGGCAGCGATGCTTCGAGTGGCGCGAGCCATGCGCGCCTGACCGCGGGTACCTCGGAGGCGGCCTAGCGATGATTGCCGCGCTGCTCCACGCGATCGATCTGGCGTCGGCGATGCTCTGGGAGATCCTGTGGCCGCTGATTCTGGGTTTCGCGCTGTCTGCCGCCGTGCAGGCGCTCGTCTCCAAGCGGCAGATGGTCCGGCTGCTGGGCGACGATTCCCCTCGATCCATCGCGCTGGCGAGCCTGTTCGGGTTCGCGTCGTCGTCGTGCTCGTACGCGGCGGTGGCGCTGGCCCGGTCGCTCTTCCGTCGCGGCGCGAATTTCACCGCCGCGATCGTGTTCCAGTTCGCGTCGACCAACCTGGTCATCGAGTTGGGGATCATCATGGCGGTGCTCCTCGGCTGGCAGTTCACCGCCGCCGAGTTCATCGGCGGACCGATCATGATCGTCCTCCTGTGGCGCCTTTTCCGCGCCACCCTCCGTCCGCCGCTCGTCGACGAGGCGCGCCGCCAGGCCGACGCCGGCCGCACGGGGCGGATGGAGGGGCACGCGCAGATGGACATGGCCGTGGTGGACGACCGGCCGCTGCTTGTCCGTCTGACGTCGCCGGAGGGCGTCACGGCCATCAGCCACCACTTCGTCATGGACTGGGCGGCGGTATGGCTCGACGTCGCGGGGGGCCTCTTGATCGCCGGGGCGATCGCGGCGTGGGTGCCGGACGCGTTCTGGCGGACCTTTTTTCTGACGGGCAGTCCCCTCGGCAACCTCCTTTGGAGCCCGATCGTGGCGCCCCTCGTGGCCATTCTCTCGTTCGTCTGCTCGGTCGGAAACGTACCGCTCGCCGCGGTGCTCTGGAACGGCGGCGTCAGCTTCGGCGGGGTGGTGGCGTTCATCTTCGCGGACCTGATCGTCCTGCCGATCCTCGACATCTACCGGAAGTACTATGGCCGCCGCATGGCGCTCTATTTGCTGGTCACGTCCTACGCGGTGATGGCGGCCGCCGGCCTCCTGGTCGACCTGCTCTTCCGCGCGGCGGGACTGGTGCCGAGAGTTCATCACGCCATCGTCGTCGAGGCGCGCCTGACGTGGAACTACACCTCAATTCTGAACCTTGTCTTTCTCGCGCTCGCCGCCGTGCTCGTCTGGCGGTTCGTCCGCACAGGTGGGCCGGAGATGTTGCGGATGATGAACGCGCCGGCCGGAACGAAAGCGTCGTGAGGCGAGAAGGGCCGAGGGGTTCGCCCCGACGCACCTGAAGGCTAAGTTGACAGCGGGCCGGGAACCGAGGCATACTGCAGCACGGGGGATTGCGAGGACCGGATGACCTGGAAGTTCTCCGTCAGCACCCAGACAGACCCTGAGGCCCTGCGAATCGTACGCCGGATGATCCGGGACCTCGTCGAGCGAGAAGGCGGGTCAGAGGAGGACGGCTGGAGCCTCGAACTCGCCCTCGGCGAGGCGTTGTTCAACGCCCGCAGCCATGCCTACGGCGACGCGACCGGGCCCGTCGAGGTCGCCGTCTCGTTCGACCAGGGCGTCTTTACGCTGACCGTGCGCGATCGCGGCGCGCCGGCCTCGGTGCCGCAGATTCCCCGCGATCTCCCCGCCGACCGAAAGCGTCTCGGCCTGTTCTTGATCTCGGCGGTCGTCGACCGCGTCGACGTGAGCCAGAACGAGGACGCGGCGGGGGGCCTGCGTGTCACCATGATCAAGAGAGTTCAGCCTTCGGTTATGCCGTCGATGTCAGAGTGAGATAAGCGCACCCCGGTCCAACGCCCGCTCTGGTTTCCTCGTCCTGAAAACTTATCAAGTCTGAAATGTCACCGATCCCTTGCGTGCCGGTATAGGGTGCCTGGCGACGTAAGTCGGACGCCTGAGGGGGAATCGGGTCCTCGTCGGATTCTCTCCGCGGAGGCGGTAACGCTACGTTCTTTATGAAGGGGATTGCTCTTCTTGAAGGGAGACACGCTATGCCCGTAGCCACGTCAGACCGCGTAACTGTTGAAGGACACGTCAGCCGCGGCTTTGAGGCCGTCCGCGACGTGTTTGCCGAGAACGTCGCTCAGAGGGATGAACTGGGCGGCGCCTGTTGCGCCTATTACCGCGGCGAGAAAGTGGTCGACTTGTGGGGCGGCGTTCGGGACAAGCGAACTGGCGAGCCGTGGGAGCGGGATACCATGGTCCTCGTTTGGTCCGCGACCAAGGGACTCGCCGCGATGACAATGGCCCTCGCCCACTCCCGAGGCTGGCTCGACTACGAGGCGCCGGTGTGCCGCTACTGGCCGGAATTCGCGCAGCAGGGGAAGGAGAAGATCACCGTCCGTCAGCTCCTCGCTCACCAGGCCGGGCTGTTCGCCTTTGATGAGCCCGTCGATCGCAGCGTGGTCGCCGACCTGGATCGCCTGGCGATTGTGCTGGCCCGTCAGAAGCCCGCGTGGGAGCCG
Source organism: bacterium (assembly GCA_035308905.1). NCBI lineage: Bacteria > bacterium. The sequence continues at coordinate 4,452 of DATGFS010000023.1, forward strand.
GGGACGCGGCAAGGCTATCACGCCCTGACCCTCGGGTTCTATGAAGGCGAGCTCCTGCGGCGCGTGGATCCTCAACATCGCAGCCTGGGACAGGTCTTTCAGGACGAGATCGCGTCGCCGCTTGGGCTGGACGTCTATATCCGTGTCCCGGAGTGGATCCCGAACTCCAGGCTGGCATGGCTCGCACCGCCGAGCCCGATTGACATGCTGCTCAACTTTCCGCTTCGCCTCACGCTGGACTCGATGAACCACCACTCGAACATCTACCGGGCGTTGATCGCGAACCCGGGGACCGGGATCGTCCTCGACAAAGACCGCGTCTACGCGCGCAACTTCGAAGTGCCGTCCGGGGGTGGCGTCGGCACTGCGCGAGGTATCGCGCAGGCCTACAGCGTCTTTGCCACGGGAGGACGGGAACTGGGGTTGCGCCCCGAGACCCTACAGTCGTTAGCAGCCCCGGCGATCCCGCCGACGCGCGGCTTTTATGACGAGTGCATGAAGGGCTTCGGCGCGGAGTTCGCCCTCGGTTTCATGAAGTCGAGCCGGGCTTGGCCGTTCGGCAGCGCGGGTTCGTTCGGCGCACCCGGAAGCGGTGGTTCGCTCGGCTTTGCCGATCCGGTGGCCGGCGTCGGCTACGCCTACGTGACCAGCCAGATGGGGACGCGCTTGGCAGGGGACCCGCGCGATGTGGCGCTGAGGAACGCGGTCTATTCCGTGATCCGACCGGCCTGAATGTCCATGCCGCGTGGATGAGGCGCGTCGGGGGGGGACATCGAGGGCCTCCCCCTCTAGCCCGCGCCCGCGTTGACGGGATATAGGAGATAAGACACCCCGAAACACCATCGAACCGTCTCGTTTTTATAGCCAGGCATCAGAACATTCGAGTCCCCGGACAAGCGAGAATCTCCGAAAAGCCATGCACGCGACGCGATTATCCTCGATCGCTCGAAAGGTCCGAAGGTTCACATTCCGCGCGCAACGAACCCCCGACCCTAATCGGCGGCGGCGATCTTCCGTCGTGGGGGCTGACTGATGGCTCGTAGGTCAGGGAAGCGGGTCGCGAAGGGACGGGTACGCCGGCAGCCGACGCGGTCCACTCGGCAAAAGAGCAGCGCAGGCTCGTCTCTTCCGGCGCGTTTCCACAACCTCCCCACCCAACTCACTACATTCATTGGCCGCCAGCAAGAGAGCGCGGAGATCAAGCGCCTTCTCGGCACGACACGATTGCTCACGCTGACGGGATCAGGCGGCTGCGGCAAGACCCGGCTGGCGCTCCAGGTGGTGGCCGAGGTGGTCGGCGATCATCGCGACGGCGTGTGGCTCGCCGAATTTGCGCCCCTCGGGGACCCGATCCTCGTCCCTAAGGCGGTTGCCTCTGCATTAAGCGTGCCGGAGCAGCGTGGCCGCGCAGTTACTGAAACGTTGGTGGATGTGCTCCGGTCCAAAGCTCTGTTGCTCGTGCTGGACAATTGCGAGCATCTACTGGAGGCGTGCAGAGATCTCACCGTGGAGCTTCTACGCATGTGCCCGCAGGTGCGCATCCTGGCCACGAGCCGCGAAGGATTGGGCATCCCGGGCGAAATTCTATGGCGGGTTCCCTCCCTTTCTGTGCCGCAGGATGTCCGCCATCTCCCGCCAGCCGAGGAACTGGTTCTGTATGACGCGGTGCGCCTGTTTGCTGACCGCACAACGGCAACCGCTCCGAGATTTGCGGTCAGTGCCGAGAATGCGGCCGCAGTAACAAGGATCTGCCAGCGGCTGGACGGCATCCCGTTGGCGATTGAACTGGCCGCCGCCCGAATGAAAGTGTTGACGGTCGAGCAGATCGCGTCTCGGCTGGATGATCGGTTCCAACTACTGACGGGAGGTAGTCAAACAGTTCTTCCACGGCATCAGACGCTCCGCGCAGCGATTGATTGGAGTCACAACCTGCTCTCGGAGTCGGAGCGAACCCTATTTCGGAGGTTGTCAGTATTTGCCGGCGGATGGACCGTAGAAGCAGCCGAATCGATTTGCTCAGGCGGAGGCCTCGAGATCGGTCAGATCCTCGACGTACTAACATCTCTCGTGGACAAGTCACTTGTACTCGTGGCGACGCAGGGTGGTGAAGCGCGCTACCGACTCCTAGAGACTATGCGTCAGTTCGCTCATGATCAGCTGGTGACCGCTGACGAAGAGAGTGATGTGCGGATCAGGCACGAGGACTGGTACCTCAACTTCGCCGAGCGCACTGCCCGAGAACTCTCAGGACCGCGATCTGGGCGCTTGGTTGAATTGTTCGAGACGGAACACGACAATCTGCGAAGCGCCTTGGAATGGACGAGAGTCCAGAGGAATGGGGCCGAAGCAAGGTTACGGCTCGTGGGGGCACTATACGGGTTTTGGTATCGGGCCGGGCACTGGCGCGAAGCGAGTGAATGGCTGGCTAGCGCGCTCGCAGGCAGCGATGCGGCATCGCTTCCGCTGCGCACGAAGGCCTTCACGGCGGCCGCTCAGTTCGCATGGCGCCTTGGTGACCATAGACGCGCCGCAAGGCTCGGCGAGCAAGGTCTAGTCCTTTGTCGACAACTAGGCGACAAGGAAGCCAGTGCCTGGCTGCTCACCTATATCAGTGTGGCCGCAATGCACCAGGGCGACTATGACCACGCGACCGCGCTTTGCGAGGAAGCTCTGGGCATCGGACGGGAACTAGGGGACAAGAATATCATTTCCATGCAGCTCGCCCACTTGGGAATCGTGGCTCGGCATGTTGGTGAATACGAACGCGCCGCGACGTTACAGACTGAAAGTCTCGCTATCGCGAGAGAACAGCACGATAGCGCGAGCATCGCCTTCGTCCTTCGCAATCTCGGCAAACTGGCACTCCGCCAAAAAGATCCGCAGCGCGCGTCAATCTATTTTACGGAGAGCCTGGTCCTATCCAACGAGAGTAGCGACAAATGGCTCAGCGAAGAAGCACTAGCAGGACTCGCGGCGGTTTCATTAGCCGCCGGCGACTATCGAAGATCGGCTCGCTTGATGGCGGCGGCAGAACGTCTCCGCGAAATCCTAGGCTGGCACCCGTCGCCCCCCGATCAAGCCGATTATGATGAATGCCAGGCGGCTGCGCGCACCGCACTTGGCGATGCCGCGTTTGCGGTCGCCCGGACGCGTGGGCAGGCGATGACGCTTGAGCAAGCGGTCGAGTACGCGCTGGCATCCGTCAGGTCGAAAGAACGTGCAGGACATCCGACGCGCGACAGAAGACCAAAGAGCGACTCTGTCACCACCCGGGAACTTGAGGTTGTTAGGCTTGTCTCGCGCGGTTTCACGAACCGGCAGATTGCTCGAGCGCTCGTCCTGTCGCGACGGACGGTTGACGCGCACGTGCAAAACATTCTAAACAAACTCGGTTTTGATTCCCGCTCGCAGATCGCTGCTTGGGCGACCGAACGGAGCCTTCGTGGCCATGTGGACCCTGAAGCCTTCACCTATGATGATGATCCTTCGCACGTTCACCGGGATACCTAGGTAAGGCAACTCAGTCCTCCAAAAACGAAAATAGGTAATACGCTCGGTAATTCCCTCGATGTTGAGGACCTCGGATTCCGGCTAATGTGATGTCGACATAGGACGGACACCGGGATCGGTGGGATTGGAAGATGATCGACGACCCCAGACTCCTCCCGTGGATCGCTGAACAGAAAATTGCAGAGGCTCGCGAGGCGGCGAAGCGCCGTAGGTTGGCATTAACGGCCAAGCGCTCGCAGCATGATCCCCAGCGGGACAAAGCGTCGTTGGCCAATTGGCTGCCGATCGCTCGCCGATTTATTGCGAGCTTATGCGGGCGGAGCCGACTGACACGCCACGTACCCTGCAGGACTCGATGAGTGCCAAACAGGCGTGCGGGCCAGCGCGGGTCTTCGTTATCTGCGGCTCTACGACGGTGATCTCGAACATGTGAGGCTTGGTCTGCAACAGTGGGCGCGTGTGGAAAGGAAACGATAATGCAGTGGGCGACAGGGCTGAGAGTCCTCGCTACCGCGCTCGCTGCCGGTATGGTCGCATGCGCTGCGAGCGACGTCAGGAAGTCTTTCGTGGTTTCCGACACATTCCTCGAAGCGGCACCTCGTGCGGCGCCCACGTCTCCGATCTTACCCGGCCCTCAGAGCCGTCAAGTGTCCTACGGGAATTCCATCGCAGGCATGCCGCCACAACCTGTGGATCCACAACGTCGCAGCATCGTCGCCCCAGGCCACGCGCTTGGCCCTGTGATGCTCGGCATGCGCGGAGTGGAGGCAGACTCAGCGGCGGCACAATTCGCGCGCACGACCGGCCGCGTTATCGACGTGCTTTTTCAGGATGGGCTGGTGGTGGCAGTCGGAACAGTCGTGAGCACGCGCGACCAACTTGTCAACATGTTCGGCGCAGCGAGGGTTGTGCGTGAGGGACACGATAAGCTGGCGCTGATATTCGCAAGTGGACTCGTAGCGGAAGTCCGCCAAACTCAGGCGGGAGATAGTACTGTAACCTATCTCGCCGTCCAAGCAACAAGTAGTATGGCGGTGCCTGCTATCGGCAATTTTGCTCCATGGATTGAGGGCGTAACGGATGGCGTCGCAGTGGCTTATCTTCCTATCCAATCGGAAAACAGTATGTCCGCGTCAGGTATCAGTCATCTTTCCCAGTGGAGTGACGAGCCGGCGGAAGGCGCGATTGTCCCAGGGCGCTCCATTGGGCCGGTGGCCCTGGGCATGTCGATTCAGAAGGCACGCGAGGCCGCCTCTATCTTCGGAAAACAAACCAGGTGCAGCATCGATCTGCTTGCAGCACACGAAGTTGTGATTGCCGCAGGTACTCCTTGGGCCGCGTGCTTGAACCTTCAACTACCATACCAGACCGCGGCGCCAATAGTTGTTATCGGCAGCCCGCCGGCGGTACTTGCCGATATGTATGGCATCCCTTGGGTTGTGCAATTGGGTGCAGATCGCTCGGCGCACGTCTTTACTAACGGCCTTGTAGCTCACGTGGGCGTTCTTCATGTGCGGGGCGGTTTCGTGACTTACTTAGCAGTCCAACCGCGCGGTTGGAGAACGGTGCCGACGATCGGACACTTCATCGATCGGTCAGAAGCACTGGTAGCGAAGCGATGAAGGAAGCGACGCACTAACAGAGGGATACAAGCCATCCGCGAGTGAGGTTACCAAGGCGGTGGATTGCCTTTCCGCAATTGTGAGGTGACCGCGACAGTCACCGGGAAGTGAATCGTGAACAAGGAGATTGGTCAAGCCTCCGGTAAAGAGATCGACACCGCGGTCGACTTAAGTTCGTAAGAAGCGCATTGTGTTGCCGAACGGCGGATGGCTGGAGCTTGATGGCATGTGTGACACACCGAAAGTCCCGTGTGAAGCAGACGAGGAGAGGGCCCGGTGGCCATTGTTGGCGAGGTTGAAAGCCTGTGGCGGTACCCCGTCAAGAGTATGCGCGGGGAACAACTGAGCGAGGCGTTTGTCAGTTTCGCCGGCATTTTCGGCGACCGCCTTTTTGCGTTCCGTGGCGCCGCCAGGCCCAAGGCGTTCCCGTACCTGACCGGGCGAGAGCAAGCAACGATGCTGCTTTACCGGCCGCGCTTCCGCCATCCTGAAAAGGCGACGAAACCGCCGAACTGGGCCGAGGCCGAAGATGCCGGGCCTGGGCTGAATCCGATTCCCGCGAATGCGCAGGATCTCGCCGTCGACGTCGAGACCCCTTCGGGCGCCATGCTTGCCGTCGATGACCCGGCGCTCGCGCGGGAACTGAGTGAGCGGCTCGCCAAGCCCGAGGGGCTCACGTTGCTGCGCTCTGACAAGTCGATGACCGACTGTCGCCCCGTTTCGCTGTTCTCGGTCCAAACCGCGCGCCAGCTCGGCGCTGAGCTCGGCACCAACATGGACAAGCGGCGGTTCAGGGCCAACATCTTCGCGGATCTCGCGCCTGCGGCAGGATTCGCGGAAGACGACTTCGTCGGCCGGACGCTCCGGATCGGCCGTAGGGTCGTGATCTCGATCCTCGAGCGCGACTCGCGTTGCGCCATGATTACGATCGATCCCGATACCACGGAACGCAACCCGACGATCCTTAGCCACGTCGTTAAGACCCGAAACGGCGAGGCGGGCGTGTACGGCGCCGTGCTCGTCGAAGGGGTGATACGGGTGGGGGACCCGATCGAATCGAGCGGCTGAGTTTACAAAAAATTATTACCGCCTTATATTCGATCGTTGACAATCGGCCTGACGGCATCTTGGCAAGGTAGGTTAAGATCGTGTCGCTACCGCCAGATGTCGTGGAAAGCGCTAAAGAGCGCACAGGGGGGCGTCATTCGGCGGAGCATCGGTAGTACCCCGGCAATGCGTTGACCAGTCCGGGCCACGCCTCCTATACTAAAGCCACGCCAGTGTCCACGATCCAGATCCCCGGAGGTGCTGCATGGAGCTCACCGGCAAGCGGGTTGCCGTCCTCGCCGAGAACTACTACGAGAACCTTGAATTGTGGTATCCGGTCATGCGGTTTCGCGAAGCCGGGGCGACCGTGACGATCGTCGGCCCTAAGGCCGGCGAGGCGTACAAGAGCAAAGAAGGGTATCCTGCCAAGGCCGACATCTCGATGGAGGACGCGAAGGCGTCCGACTTCGACGCGGTCATCGTCCCGGGCGGCTACGCGCCGGACCACATGCGCCGCCACCAGGCGATGCTGCGGCTCGTCCGCGAGACGTTCCAGCAGGGCAAGGTCGTTGCCTCGATCTGTCACGCGGGGTGGGTGCCGATCTCGGCCGGGATTCTGAAGGGCAAGACCATGACCTGCGTCAGCGCGATCAAGGACGACGTCATCAACGCCGGCGCCACGTACGTCGACAAGGAAGTCGTCGTCGACGGCAACCTGATCTCGTCGCGGACGCCCGCGGACCTGCCGGCGTTCTGCCGGGAGATCATCAAGGCGCTGAGCGTCGCCAAAGTCGGGGCGCGGGCGTAACGGCAGACGGACACCATGCGCCGGGCCGGCCGGACGCCACGATGATCATCGAGGGGTTCCCGGTCGGCCCGGTCGGCGCCAATTGTTACATTTTCGGGGACGACGCGACCCGGGACGTCTTTGTCATCGACCCGGGCGACGAGGCCGAGCGGATTCTCGCCGTGCTGCACCACCTGAACGCGCGCCCGATCGCGGTCGTGAACACGCACGGCCACTTCGATCACGTGCAGGCCGTGGACGCCGTCCGCCGCGCGACACACGCGCCGTTCTGGATTCATGAGGCGGAGCGGCCGGTGCTGGAGAGCGGGCCCGCCCGGGCTAAGGTGCTCTTCGGGATCGACCTGCCGCCGTCGCCGGTGCCGGACCGCTGGCTCACCGAGGGCGACGTGCTGCGCGTGGGCAGCCTGCAATTGACCGTCCACCACACGCCCGGCCACAGCCCCGGCGGCGTGTGCCTGGTCGGCGACGGTCTCGTGTTTACCGGCGACACGCTGTTCGCGGGCAGCGTCGGCCGGACCGACCTGCCCGGCGCCAATCAGGACGCCTTGTTCGCGTCGATCGCCCGGGTGCTGCTGCCGCTGCCCGACGACACCGTCTGCTATCCCGGCCACGGTCCCGAAACGACGATCGGCGAGGAAAAGCGGAGCAATCCGTTCGTCGAGCCGCTCGTCCGGGCGTCGCAGCGGCCGCACCGCGCCTGATGGCCGTGTGGGGCGGAGGGACCGCGCCGGAGGCCCGAGAAGTACGCGCGCCGTGAGCGCCCGTATCGAGACGATCCAGGGCATCGGCCCGCGCGAGCTGCGCGCGCGCATCCGGCGCGGCGAGTGGCGCAAGCCCACGGCGGGACTCGCCGCCGGGTACGCGCAGGCCAACCTGGTCGTGCTGCCGCGCGACGCGGCGTACGACTTCCTCGTCTTCTGTCAGCGAAATCCGAAGCCGTGCCCGCTCATCGAAGTGACGGATCCGGGCAGCCCCGAGCCGGCCGTCACCGCGCCGGGCGCCGATCTGCGGGTGGACGTGCCCAAGTACCGCGTGTACCGCCGCGGGCGGCCGGTGACCGAGGAGGACGACATCCGGCCGTACTGGCGCGACGATCTCGTCGCGTGTCTGCTGGGATGTTCGTTCACGTTCGAGGGCGCGATGCAGCGGGCGGGCATCCCCGTTCGCCACGTCGACTGCGGCCGCAACGTGCCGATGTACGTGACGTCGATCCCGTGCCGGTCCGCCGGTGCGCTCCACGGACCCATGGTCGTCAGCATGCGTCCGCTGCCGGCGGCGCACGTCCCGCGCGCCGTGCTGATCACGGGCCGCTACGTCCGGGCGCACGGGGCGCCCGTGCACATCGGCGATCCCACGGCGATTGGGATCAACGATCTCAGCCGTCCGGACTACGGCGAGCCGCCGGTGATCGAGCCCGGCGAGGCGCCGGTGTTCTGGGCCTGCGGCGTGACGCCGCAGGCGGTGGCGATGGCCGCGGGCGTCGAGTTCATGATCACCCACGCGCCCGGGCACATGTTCGTGACCGATCTGCGTGACGAGGATCTGACCGCGGGATAGCAGGGAGAAGGGGTGGGGAGATGGTGCGGTCCGGAGTGACGCGGCGCGAGTGGCTGAAAGTCGCATCCGGTGCGGCGGTCTTTGCGGCGGGCGGCTGGCGGGCGTCGCCGGTGTCAGCCCAGGGCGGGGAGATTGCGATCGGGGCCTTGTATCCGCTCACCGGGTCGCTTGCGCTCGTCGGTGCCGACACCCGGAAGGCGGTCGAGCTCGCAGCGGAGATCGTCAACACACCCCATCCGGACCTCGCACCCCTCACGCTGGCCGCTACGAGCGGCCTCCCCAAGCTCGGCGGCCGCAAGCTCCGAGTCATCTGGGCGGACGCGAAGGACCCGGCCACCGCCCGCGCGGAGGCGGAGCGGCTGATCGATCAGGAGAAGGTCGTCGCCCTCATGGGCTGCTACGCGAGCGGCTTCACGCAGACCGCGAGCATCGCCGCCGAGACGCGCGGCATCCCCTTCCTCAATCCGGAGTCGTCGTCGCCCACGCTGACGGAGCGGGGGTTCAAGTGGTTCTTTCGCACGGGGCCGCACGACCGGACGTTCACGTCGATGTTCTACCAGACGTTCGCCGACCTCAAGAAGCGCGGCCGGAAGATCAGCAAGTTCGCAATTCTGTCCGAGAACACCGAGTTCGGCGCGACCGCGGCCCGGGTCGAGGAAGAGATGGGCCGGCAGCAAGGCTACCAATTGGTGGCCCGCGAGATGTACACGTCGCCGCCCGCCTCGCTCGACGCGGAACTGGCGCGCGTCCGCTCGGCCGCACCGGACGTGCTGATCGCCAACAACTATTTGATCGACGCCGTGACGGCGATCCGGACGCTCAAGACGATGCGGTACATGCCGCCGGCGATCGTCGTGCAGGACTCGGGCTACGTGCAGCCCGACTACCTGAAGCAGACGGGCAAGGACGGCTACTACGTCATCAGCCGCGCGGCATGGGCGCTCGGCCTCGGCGCGCGCAAACCGCTGGTGCGCAAGATTAACGAACTGTTCCACGGCCGCTACAACCAGAACATGGACGAGACCAACGCGCGCAGCTTCACAGGATTCCTCGCGCTGGCGGACGCTCTCAATCGCGGCGGCGGCACCTCGCCGACGCAGATCCTGCAGGGTCTGCTGACGACGAACGTGCCCGCGAGCGACACCATCATGCCGTGGGGCGTCAAGTTCGACAAGGACGGGCAGAACGAACAGGCGAGCGGCGTGATGGTGCAGATCCTCGACGCCGCGTACAAGGTCGTCTGGCCCTTCGATCTCGCGGAGACCCCCATCGTGTGGCCGGCGCCCGCGTGGGACAAGCGCTAACCGCGACGATCGGCGGCGGCTTATTGACGGCCCGGCGCGGACCGCGCCGGGCCGTCCGCTGAGCGGGCCCGTGGACCTCTTCCTCGCCGCCGCGGTCGGCGGGCTCGTGATGGGGCTCGTTTACGCGCTCGTGTCGCTCGGCCTCGGCCTTATCTGGGGCGTCATGGACGTCATCAATTTCGCCCACGCCGAGTACATGATGCTCGCGATGTACGCGATGTTCTTCGCGAACCGGTGGTTCGGCCTCACACCGCCGGGCGGCCTCCTGGTGATTGTGCCGCTGGCCTTCGTCGCCGGCGTCGCGACGTACCGGGTGCTGATCCGCCGCGTGGTGCAGGCGCCGCCCGTGACGCAGATTTTCACGACGTTCGGCCTCTTGTTCTTCCTCCGCTACCTCGCTTTCGCGGCGTTCGGACCGAATTACCGCGGGATCGTGTGGCCCGCCGCGTCTGGCGCCGTCGTCATCGCGGGCGTGCCGGTCGGCGGGGAGAAGGTGGCGGCGGCGCTCGCGGCGCTGGTGACGTACGCGCTGCTCCACGCGTGGCTGCGCGGCACCAAGACCGGCAAGGCGCTCCAGGCCACCGCGCAGAATCCGCTGGCGGCGCTGGCCTTGGGGATCGAGGTCGAGCGAATGTACGCGCTCGCGTGGGGCCTCAGCATCGCCAGCGCCGCGGTGGCGGGTGTGTTTCTCCTGCCCTTCTATCAGGCGAGCCCCACCGTCGCCGACGCGTTCGTGCTGATCGCGTTCGCGAGCGTCGTGCTCGGTGGATTCGGCAGCCTGCTGGGACCGCTCGTCGGTGGGGTCGCGATCGGCCTGATCGAGGGCATCGCGGGGACCCTGCTCTCGCCAACGTTCAAACTCGTGTTTGTGTTCGCGGCGTTTCTGCTCGTCCTATTCGTCCGGCCGACGGGCCTGCTCGGCCGCGCGACGCCGTGAGCCCGCCCGTGCTGGCGCTGTGGATCGCGGCCGCCTGCGTCCCGCTCGCCGTCCACGACGCCTATTTGATGAACGGCCTCATCCTGACGTGCATCTACGGCACGGCCGCGCAGGCCTGGAACCTTCTCGGCGGGTACGGCGGCCAGCTGTCGTTCGGCCATGCGGTCTTCTTCGGCGCAGGCGCGTACACAAGCACGCTGCTGCTGACATCGGCGGCGGTGAGTCCCTGGGCCGGCATGTGGATCGGGGCCGGGGTCGCCGCGGCCGTCGCGTTGATCGTCGGGTACCCGACCTTCCGCCTCCGCCGCCACTACTTCGCGCTGGCGACGCTCGCGCTGGCGGAACTGGTCCGGATCGTGGTCCTCAACTGGCCGCTGGTCGGCGGGGCCGTCGGCCTGTACCTTCCCGTTCGGCTGATCGGCCGGACGGGCGCGATGATGTGGCGGACGAAGCCGCCGTATTATGAGCTGGCGCTCGCGCTGCTGGCCCTCGCGTGCGCGCTCGCGTGGCTCGTCGACCGGACGCGGCTCGGCATGTATCTCCGGGCGGTCGATCAGGACGAGGGCGCCGCGCAGGCCCTCGGCGTGCCGACGCGCCGTTACAAGCTGCTCGCGATTGGCCTGAGCGCGGGCCTCACCGCGCTCGCGGGCTCCGTGTTCGCACAGTACGTGCTCTACATCGATCCGTCCACGGTCCTCGATTCGTCCCGCTCGGTCCTGTTCGCCGTCATGGCGCTGCTCGGCGGCCGCGGCACCGTCATCGGTCCCGTGCTGGGCGCCGGGTTTCTGACGCTCTTGTCGCAGTACGCCGGCGGCGCCCTCGGCGGCCTTGGCCGGGGATACGATTACGTCTTGTACGGACTGGCGATCATGCTCGTCGCGATCTATGAGCCCCGTGGTCTTGCCGGTCTCTTCGCACACTTCCGTCGCGCGGGCGGCGGCGCGCCGCACGTCGAGCCCCAGGCGAACGGCGAGTCCGGTGCGGCGGCGGGGCGCCGCGATGCCGGCCCGGCCGTTCTCGAGGTGCAGGATCTCGCGATGCATTTCGGCGGCGTGCGGGCATTGCGCGGGGTGACGCTGGACGTGAAGCGGGGCGAGATCGTCGGCATTCTGGGCCCGAACGGCGCCGGCAAGTCGACGCTCTTCGACTGCGTCACCGGCTTTCTCGCCCCGTCCGGCGGCCGCGTCCTGTTGCGCGGCGGCCACGGCTCCCCGGATCGGCGCGGGCCGACGGCCATCGGCGGGCGCGCGCCGGCCTGGATCGCCCAGCAGGGCCTCGCGCGGACGTTTCAACTCATGCGGGTGTTCCCGGCGATGACCGTGATGGAAAACCTGTTGGTCGCCCACGAGCACCGCGGCGAGTCGCTCCTCGCGTCGCTCACGCCGAGTCCGGGGGCGGCGCACGTCCGCGCCGCGGAGCTGCTCCATTTCGTGGGGCTCGCCGGTCACCGCGACGCGACGGCCTCGGTCCTGTCGTACGGCCAGCAAAAGCTGCTCTCGCTGGCGATGGCGCTCATGCGGCGGCCGCGTCTTGTGCTCCTGGACGAGCCGGTCGCCGGCGTGAACCTCACGGTGATCGAGCGCATCAAGGAACACATCCGGGCGCAAAACGCCGCCGGCGTGACGTTCCTGATCATCGAGCACAACATGGACGTGATCATGGAGCTCGCCGACCGGCTGTATTTCCTGGCCGAGGGGCGCGTGGTCACGGAGGGCGCGCCGGAGGCGATCCAGCGCAACGAGGAGGTCCTCCGCCTCTACTATGGGCGCTGACAACGCGGGCCTGCTCGACGTCGCCGACGTGCACGGCGGCTACGGCCAGCAGGAAGTCCTGCGGGGGTTGTCGCTCCGCGTCCGGCCCGCCGAAACGGTGTGCGTGATCGGACCGAACGGCGCCGGCAAGTCCACCCTGCTCAAGATGGTGTTTGGCTATCTCCGGCCGGCGCGCGGCGACGTGCTCTTTGAGGGCGTCTCGCTCCTCGGGCGCCGTCCGCCGGAGATCCTGCGCCGGGGCATCGCCTACGTGCCGCAGGGCCCGAGTGTCTTGCCACATCTGACCGTCGAAGACAACCTCGAACTCGCCGCGTACGTGCGCTCGGACCGGCAGGTGCGCGGGGACGTGCAGCGCCTGCTCGAGGAGTTTCCGGGGCTGGCCGCGCGCCGGCGCGCCCGCGCCGGAACGCTGAGCGGCGGCGAGCGGCGGATGCTCGAGATCGCCCGGGTACTGCTGGTGAACCCTCGCCTGGTGCTGCTCGACGAGCCGACGATTGGGCTGTCCGTCGCGGCGACCGACTTCGTGTACGCCAAGGTGCGCGAATTCCACCGGCGCGGGGTCGCCGTGCTGATCGTCGAGCAGAACGCCCGCACCGCGCTGCGCAACAGCGACCGGGCGTACGTGCTGGAGCAGGGCCGCGTGCGGTTCGAAGGCAGCGGGGAAGAGATCCTGGGGCATCCGGACGTACGGCGGGCCTACCTTGGAGCACGGGCGTGAGCGAGATCCGCGTCTCCGCCGCCGGCGCGTCGCTGGACGGTGATCTGACGGTTCCCACGGACGCGCGCGGCGTGGTGCTGTTCGCGCACGGCAGCGGCAGCAGCCGTTTCAGTCCGCGCAACCGGCGCGTCGCCGCCGCCCTGCAGGCGCTCGGCATCGGGACGCTGCTGATCGACCTGCTGACGCGCGACGAGGAGGCCGCGGACCGGCGGACGGCGGAGCTGCGGTTCGACATCGGCCTGCTGGCCCGACGCCTCGGCGGTATCGTGGAGTGGCTCGCGGCCCGGCCCGAAGGAAGGCCGGGCACGATCGGGCTCTTCGGGGCGAGCACGGGCGCGGCGGCCGCCGCGATCGCGGCAGCCGGACATCCGAATCTGGTCGGCGCCGTGGTGTCCCGGGGCGGCCGAATCGACCTCGCGGGCGACGGCGTGTTGGAGCGTCTGGGGGCTCCCACGCTGCTGATCGTCGGCGACCGGGATGTGCCGGTGCTGAGGCTGAACGAAGCGGCGCTCGCCCGCATCCGCAGTCTGCGCGCGCTCGCGATCGTGCCGGGCGCCTCGCACCTGTTCGAAGAGCCCGGGGCGCTCGACGAGGTGGTGCGTCTCGCCGGTATGTGGTTCGGGCAGTATCTGAGCCGCAGGAGTTCCGCGCCAGAAGGCCAATCGTAGCGTTCACATTATTGCCCGAGGGGGGATGGAATGAAGCTGTCACGCGTTGCACTCGGCCGCGAACACCGGGTCGGTCCCGACACGGGTAGCGGTAAGTTACCTGATCCCGAAGGGTTCGGAGGTCATCACGTGGGTGAAATGACCCCGCGCGACTGAAGCCGCACTCGCGCAGATGTTCGACCGGGCCGGGGGCGCGGCTGAAGGCCTGCCCCCGGCCCGGGCACGTCTCCCGCACTTCGCCGGAAATCCCGCTTCCGAACCCGCCCGTCCCTAGTCCCGTTCGTCCGGAATCATCGAGGAGCGGCCCACCGAGCGCGGGTCCCGCGGCGGCCACCGCCCCGACTCCGCCAGCGTGAGAAACTCCAGCACCGCGGCGTTGAATGCCCCGGGCTCCTCCAGATTGACGACATGGCCCGTGTTCGGCACGACGAGCAGGCCGGCCGTCTTGATCTGCCGCTTCATGAACACGCCGGGCTCGAGACACGGCTCGTCCTCGTCGCCGGTCACGATCAGGGTGGGGACCGTCAACCGCGCGAGGCGGTCCTGCAGCGAATAGACCGTCGGCCGCCGTCCCTGCACGCCCCGCAGCGTCATCGCGCTGCCGGTCGTGGAGTGCCGCGCGAGCGCGTCGGCGAACGCGCGCCAGCCCTGCGGGTCCTTGCGCTGGAACTGCACGCGCATCGGGCCCTCCGCGTACACCGGCGCCACCGCGGCCATTCCGTTTCGCTGGATCCGCTCGCCGAGCGCGTCGGCGTCCCGCTGGAACGCCTCGGGCGTGTCGGAGCCGTAGCCGCAGTCGGCGACGACCAGCGACCGCGCCAGGTCCGGGTAGCGCAGGCCGAAGTGGAGCGTGGCGTAGCCGCCCATCGACAGGCCGCAGATGTGCGCCGGTCCGCCGGCGACCTGCTCGACGACGCCGCGCAGATCGTCGACGGCGATGTCCTGCGAGTACGCGTCGAGCGTCTCCGGCACATCCGACGGCGGATACCCCCGTGCGTTGTACGCGATCGCCCGGTACCGGCGGGCGAAATAGGCGACCTGGGGATCCCAGCTGCGGCAGTCGCCGGCAAACTCGTGGACGAAGACGAGCGGCGTGCCATGGCCGGTTGCCTCGTAGTAGAGCCGGACGCCGTTGACCGACGCGTGGGGCATCCCGCGCCTCCGATCAGGCCGGCCGCCCGGGCGGCGTGCCGGCGGCGCGCACCTCGACGCCGAGCGCGCGCTCCCAGACCTTGACGAGCGCGATCGTGTCCTCGCCGTCGAGGCCGAGGCCCCGCGCAAGCGCGTAGGTCAGGAGCGCCCCGGACGTCATCGGCTGCGCGTGGTTCACTTCCTCGGCGAGCTCGCGGCCGAGCCGGAGATCCTTGTGTCCGAGCTCGAGCCGGAACGAGGGCGCGAAGTCGTTCTTGAGAATGCGCGCGCCGCGGCCCGGTATGGCGAACGTGGCCCCCGACCCGGCGCTGAGCGCGTCGAGCATCTGCCGCGGATCGAGCCCGAGCCGCACGCCGAGCGGCAGCACCTCGGCGAGCAGCGCCATCGACCCCTGTGAGAGCATCTGGTTCAGGAGCTTGGTGACGTGCCCCGTGCCGGGCGGTCCCATGTGCATGATGGTGCGGCCCATCGCCTTGAGCGCAGGATGCACGCGCCCGACCGGGTCCGGTTCCCCGCCGACGTAGATCGTGAGGCTCCCCTCGGTCGCGCCGCGCACGCCCCCGGTGATGGGCGCGTCGACCATCGCGAGACGCCGCTCCCGCAGGCGGGCCGCGAGCATCCGCGTCGACGCCGGGCGGCTCGTGCCCATATCCACGAAGACGGCGCCGTCGCCCGCGGACTCCAGCACGCCGTCCGGACCGAGTACGACCTCTTCGACCTCTGTCGAAGTCGGCACGCAGGCGATGATGATCGTGGCGTCCGCGATGAGATCGCGGCGCGACGCGGCGATGCGGGCGCCCTGCGCTTCGAGGGCCCGCGCGGGCTCGGGATGCCGGTGCACAACCGTCGTCACAGAGAAGCCGCGGCGGAGGAGGTTGGCGGCCATGGGCTGCCCCATCGCGCCGACGCCGAGGAAACCGATGCGTTCGCTCATGCCGGGTGGTTCGGGCCGTCGCAAAGGGCCTCCTGGGAGGGCAGGGCTTCCTCCCGGCCGGGCCGTACAAATCGTGCAGCAGACAGGAGGGATCCCGCGTGCCCCGCACCATCGACCTCAACAGCGACCTCGGCGAGAGCTTCGGCGCCTACACGATCGGCAGCGACGAGGCGATGATGCCGGAGATTACCTCGGCGAACATCGCCTGCGGCCTGCACGGCGGCGACCCGCTCGTGATGGAGCGTACGGTGCGCCTCGCCCGCGAGCACGGCGTCGGCATCGGCGCGCACCCGGGCTTTCCCGATCTCGCGGGCTTCGGGCGGCGGGAGATGCGCCTGTCGCTCGCCGAGCTGCGCTCGACGGTCGTCTATCAGATCGGCGCCCTGTGGGCGTTCGCGCACGCCCAGGGCGCGGCGCTGCAGCACGTGAAGGGGCACGGCGCCCTCTACAACATGGCGGTCAACGACGAGGCGCAGTCGCGTGCGATCGCCGAGGCCGTGCGCGGCGTCGATCCCGGGCTCATTCTC
Organism: bacterium; assembly: GCA_035308905.1. Lineage (NCBI taxonomy): Bacteria > bacterium. The sequence continues at coordinate 21,008 of DATGFS010000023.1, forward strand.
GTCGTCCTGCACGGAACGGTGATGGAGCGCGTGTCGCGCGAGACGGGACTCCGGATCGCGCGCGAGGCGTTCGCCGACCGGGGCTACACGCCGGCCGGGACGCTGGTAAGCCGGTCGTCGCCGCAGGCCCTTATCACGGACCCCGACGCCGTCGCGCGCCGCGTCGTGCGCATGGTGACCGAAGGCGTCGTCGAGGCGGCGGACGGCAGCGAGATCCGCATGACACCCGACACAATCTGCTTTCACGGCGACACCCCGGGGGCGCCGCGGCTCGTGCACGCCGCGCGCGAGGCGCTGCGGCGCGCGGGCGTGGACGTCGCACCCATGGGCCGATGGCTCAAGTAACCACCGCCGCGCCGCCCTACGACTGGCGGCTGACGATCGCCGGCATCGACCAGAACGGCACGGAGATGGAGCGCGCCCGTCTGCGGGGCATTCTCGGACGGCCGCGGCCGGACACGAAGATCATCCGCGTGATCGAGGCGCGCCAGAACGAAGACGGCGGCTTTCCGCACCAGATGGCCTCCGGGCGCCTCTCGACGATCGACGCGACCGCGACGACGCTGGAGTGGCTGTGGGACCTCGCCCTGGCGGAGAGTCCGTACGTCGAGCGCGCGTGCACCTACCTGCTGTCGACCCAGCGGCCGGACGGCGCGTGGGACGAGCCGCCGGGACTGCTGCGGTATTCGCCGCCGCCGCGCCTGCTGCCGGGCGATCCGCGGGTGCGCTGCCGGGCCACGGCGCTGGTGGCGTTCTGGCTGGCTCGGGCGGGATACCGCGACGACGCGCCGCGCCGCGCCATCGATTACGTGGCCGCGCGCCAGGCCCCGGACGGGCGCGTCCTGGGATTTCGCGAAACGACGTGGCTGCTCGCCGCCGCGTCGTCGCTCCTCGACGGGCCGGCATCGGCCCTGACCGTGCGCGCGCTCGAGTCTCTGGCCGCCGTCCCGGACGCCCGCTGGAGCGTGGGGGCGCTCGCCGGGATGCTGGACTCTCTGGGCGCCGCGGGACTGTCCCGGTCGGTCGCGGTGATCGCCCGCGGCATCGACCGGCTTCGCGTGCTCGTCCGGCCGGACGGCACCTGGCTGTCGGAGGAGGGCGAGGCGTATCACATGGACGTGACGCTCGCCGCGCTGCGGGCGCTCGTCTTTCACGGCGCGGTCGTGCCGGCGGACCCGCCGCCGGCCCGCATGACATCGCCGCCGGCCGATTCCGGGCCTGCGGCGAGAGCCAATAACGCGCCGGCCACCGCGACTTCAGAGCCGGTCGCCGGGGCGGAGGGAACGACGGCATGAGCGAGCAGGTGATCAAGTCGCTGCAGACGATGTTCAGCGAAGCGCTCGAGGAGCGCCGGGGCATCGTGGTCTATTCGCGGCTCGAGCCGGCGGAGATGGACCGTATGGCGCGGCGGGTCGAGCGCGAGACGCTGGAGAAGTTCCGCGGCGCGCTGCCGGACGAAACGATCGACCAGCGGGTGCTCGACCTGCGCGAACGCCTGACGCGCATGGAGGGGGACCTGGCGGAGCTCGGCGAGGTCGGCGACATTCGCGAAGCCAGCCGGCAGCTGCAAACCGACGAGATCATCTGGCAGGCGTTCGAAGACATCGCCTGGATGCTCGGCTTCAACGAGGCGCGGCGCGACTAACGTGGCCGCCGGGCGCACGGAGCCCGCGGGTCCCGCGCCGGCCGCGCTCCACGCGCGGCTGGATGCGCTGGCGGACGCGCTCGTCGCGGAGATCCTGGCGCTCGCCGCGATCCCCGCGCCGAGCTTCGAAGAGCAGGAGCGCGCGGCGTACGTGGCCGCACGGTTCCGGGAGGCCGGACTCCGCGACGTCGCGATCGACGGCGCCGGCAACGTCCGCGGCCGCCTTTCCGGCGCGGCGCATCCGGCCGGCCGCGCTCTGCTCGTCGCGGCGCACATCGACACCGTCTACCCGCGCGCCGCGCACGAACCGCCCCGCCGCGACGGCGGCCGCCTCGTCGGGTCGAGCATCCGCGACAACTCCGCGGGAGCCGCGGCCCTGGTGATTCTGGCGCGCGCGCTGCGGGACGCCGGCGTCGCGCTGCCCTGTGCCGTCGAATTCGTCGCGACGACCGGCGAAGAGGGGCTCGGGGACTTGCGCGGGATGCGCTACCGCCTGCGGCCCGAGGAGGCGCGTCCCGACGCGGTGCTGGCCGTGGACGGCCCGCTCGGTCAGATCGTGCATCAGGGCATTGCGGTGCGGCGCTTCGCGGTGCGGTTCGAGACCGCGGGCGGGCACAGCTGGAGTCAGTTCGGCGAGCCGAGCGCGATCCATCATCTCGCGCGCGTCATCGACCGGCTCGCGGCGGCGCCGGTTCCCGCGGCGCCGAAAACAACCCTGAACGTCGGCGTCGTGCGCGGGGGGACGTCCGTCAACTCGATCGCGGCGTCGGCGGAGATGCAGGTGGACTTCCGATCGCTCGACGTGGCGCCGGTGGACCGGCTGAGTGAGACGCTGCGCGGTCTGGTGGCGGCGGAAGAGCAGGCCGGGGTGCGCGCATCGGTCACGATCGTCGGTGACCGCCCCGGCGGGGCGATCCCGGCGGATCATCCGCTGGTCGCGGCCGTGCGGGGCGGCTATCTCGCCTGGGGCGTCGAGCCGCGCCTCACCGCCGCGAGCACCGACGCCAACATCCCGCTGGCGCTCGGCATTCCGGCCGTCTCGGCCGGCGTGTCATCGGGCGGCAACACGCACGCGCCCGGGGAGTGGCTGGAGATCGAGTCGCTGCGGCCGGGCATACACGCCCTGGCGGAAAACGTCGCGCGGGTCGCGGAGTGGGTCGCGGGGAGGAATTAGCGGCGGCGGCCGCCGCGCTTCGCTTCGGTGTTGCGCTTGAGGTCGAGGAGCCGCTCCTCGCTCTCTTTCATGAACTTCGTCAGCTTCTCTTCGAACGAGGCCTTGGATCGCACGCGCGCCTGGCGTTCCGAGGCGTCGAGCGCCTGTTTGACTGACAGATCGAGTTTGCCCTTGTCGTTGTAGCCGAGGACCTTCACCTTGACGCGCTCTTGTTCCTTGAGATAGTCGCGGACGTCTTTGACGTAGGTGTCGGCGATTTCTGAGATGTGGACGAGGCCGCTCTTGCCGTCCCCGAGTTCTACGAACGCGCCGTAATGGGTGATCTTGACGACAACACCTTCGAGAATACTACCTGCCTCAAGACTCATTCCGGGCCGGCGCCCTCCTCCGAGATGGCAAAATGCGCAACGATTGTAGCCTAACCCCTCTGTGGTGTCAAGAAAAACCGCCTGTTTCCCGCATCAGATAGCCTACCGCGGCGGGCGGCGCACGTCGCGGCCGGCGGCGCGCATCGTGACGATGGGCATCGAGAGGACTAGCGGTGGAGCTTGGGAATCAGCCGGAGCACCGCATCGCGCACGCCGGCGGCCCACACGCCGATGCCGCGGCGAGGCTGCGGCAGTGTCGGTGCCGCGGCAGGCGCCGGCGAATCGCCGGGCCGGGCGCCTTCCGCCGGCGGCGCCGGCGCGACAGATCCGCCGCCCGCGCTCGTCGGCGCGGCCGCGCCGCCGCGCAGGGTGGCGCCGGGCGGCGACACCGTTCCATCGTAGGGAACGACAAGCAGCTCCACCTCGCCGGGCCGCACGAGGCCGAGCTGCTCCCGCGCGATCTGTTCGATGTACCGGTCATCCGTCCGCAGGCGTTCGATCTCGTCGCGCAGGCGCGTGTTGTCCGCGATCAACTCGCGACGGCGCTGCTCCAGCCGCGTCTCGTCGCGGGCGAGTGTGTAGGTTTTCGTGTATTGATTGAACAGCACGGTGACCGTCACCGCCAGCACGGCCGCCGCTCCGATCGTCATCAGGCGGCGCCGGCCCGTGCGTGCCTCGGCGGCCCTGGGGACCGCGCGCATCTGCCCGCGCGGCGTCATCGCGAGGCTCCCGTCAGCGCCACGCCGCCGGTTTCGGGCCGGTGCAGCGGGAGGAGCCACGGCAGCGTCATGACGGCGAGCACAACGACGAGCGCTCCACGGAGGCGCCGCCACAGATCGAAGCGGCGGATCACGCCCGACCAGAACCGCGTCAAGGTGCCCGTCGATTGCAGGTGGTACCAGGCGAGCGCGACTTGGCGCATGTAGCGCGTCGTCTCCGGGTACGGCGGCACGCCGCGATACCGTGCCACCGGGACCGCACCCGCGTTGTAGGCCGCTACCGCGAGGACCATGTTGCCGCCGAAGCGGTCGGCCAGGCGCCGCAGATAGGCGGCGCCCACGGCGAGGTTCTCGCCCGGCTCTTGGATGCACTCCGGCACAGCGCCGTCCGCCGCCGCGGGCCGGCACCCCGCGGTCCCGCCGATTTCCCGCCATGTGCCCGGCATCACCTGCATGAGCCCGTACGCGCCGCGCGGGGAGCGGGCCTGGGCGTCGAACCCGCTCTCGGCGCTGATCATCGCGGCCAGCAGCGCCGGATTCAGCCGGGCCGCGGTGGCCGTGCGGTTGATCAGATCGGCGTACGGGATGCCTCGCACAGCGCGGGGCGTGGCGGCGTCACGGGCAAAGCGGGTTTCGGCGGTCCGGACGTGGACCGTCGTCAGGTAGACGAGCGAGAGTGTGAGTAGGAGGGTCGCCGCAAACAGGCCGGCGTAGATCCAAAGCCACCACGGCGCCCCTCCCCTGCGGCGACCGTTGGGCATAACCTTCCTCACGTTCTGGGCTCGGCGCGGGATTCCTGCCCCGTCTGGCCGCGGGACCTCCGGCTGCTTCGCAGCCTCCTGCCAGAACGCGGTGCTTAGCGCCGAAACGCCTCTGTCCCGGGATAGCGCGCCGCGGCCCGGAGCGATTCGGCGATGCGCAGCAGCCGATTGTACTTGCCGACGCGCTCCGAGCGCGCCGGCGCGCCGGTCTTGATCTGGCCCGCGCCGGTCGCGACGGCGAGGTCCGCGATGGTCGTGTCCTCGGTCTCCCCGGACCGGTGCGAGATCACGGCGGCCCACCGCTGCCGCTGCGTCAGGCGGATCGCCTGGAGCGTCTCCGTGAGCGTGCCGATCTGGTTCAGCTTGATCAGCACCGCGTTGCCCGCGCCGCGCGCGATGCCCTCGTCGATCCGCCGGAGATTGGTGACGTAGAGATCGTCGCCGACGAGCTGCAGGCGCTCGCCGAGCCGGCGCGTGAGCGCCGCCCAGCCGTCCCAATCGTCCTCGGCGAGGCCGTCTTCGATCGAGACGATGGGAAACCGGTCCGCAAGGCGCGCGTAGTAGTCGACGAGCTCCGGCGACGAGTACGCGGCGCCGCCGATCCGGTAGCGCCCGTCGTCGAAGAAGCTGCTGGAGGCCGGATCGAGCGCGAGCGCGGCGTCCCGGCCGGGCGCGTAGCCGGCGCGCCCGATCGCGTCGATCAGCAGCTCGAGCGCCTGCTCGTTGCCGGCGAGCCGCGGCGCGAATCCGCCCTCGTCGCCGACGCCGGTCGCGAGCCCCCGTTCGAGCAGCACCCGGTGCAGCGCATGATAGATCTCCGCGCCCATCCGCAGCGCTTCCGGGAACGTCGGGGCGCCGAGCGGCACGACCATGAACTCCTGAAACTCGAGGCCGTTATCGGCGTGCTTGCCGCCGTTGAGGACGTTCATGAGCGGCACCGGCAGCGTGGACGCCTCGGGGCCGCCGAGATACCGGAAGAGCGCCTGCCCGCGGTCCGCGGCCGCGGCGTGCGCGACGGCGAGCGACACGCCGAGGATGGCGTTGGCGCCGAGCCGGCTCTTGTTCGGCGTGCCGTCGGCGGCGATGAGGGCTTCGTCGATGCCGCGCTGGTCGGCCGGATCCCGGCCCGCGAGCAGCGGCGCCAGCGTCTCCCGCACGTGCCCGACCGCGGTGAGCACGCCGAGCCCCCCGTAGCGGTGTGGGTCGCGGTCGCGGAGCTCGATCGCCTCGTGCACGCCGGTGCTGGCGCCCGACGGTACCGCGGCGGCGCCGCGCGCGCCGGAGTCGAGGACAACCTCGACCTCGACGGTCGGGTTGCCCCGCGAATCGAGAATTTCACGCGCGCTCGTGCTGATGATGCGGGCCATGCGGTCCTCCTCGCTACGTCCGGAGCAGCGGCCGGCCGGGGTCAGGCCGGCGGGCCGCCGTCGAGAATCTCGCAGCAGTCGGCGTCCGGGCGGGGCCCTTCCGGAACGCCGCGCACACGCGCCCGGACGCGGCGGTCGCCGACTTCGACCTCGATGATGTCGCCGGCGCGTACCGCGGCGGCCGGCTCGGCGCGCCGGCCGTTCACGGTGACACGTCCCGCGCCGCACAGGCGGTTGGCGAGGGCGCGCCGCTTGACGAGCCGGCTGACCTGCAAGAACTTATCGAGCCTCACGTGCCTCCCGCCACAGCGATGCCAGTTCGTCCGGCGCGTAGTCCGCGAGCGCTTTTCCGCGCGCCCGGACCAGCGCTTCCATCCGGGCGAAGCGCGCGCGGTACCGATCGCAGGCGGCGCGCAGCGCGAGTTCCGCGTCCACGTCGAGGGCCCGCGCCGCGGCGGCCGCGGCAAAGAGGAGATCGCCGGCCGCCTCCTCCTCCGCCGCGTGCGGGGCGCGCGCGAGTTCGTCGAGCGCCCGGCGGACACCGGCGCGCGCGCCTTCGGGTCCCGCGCCGCCGGGGATGGTGAACCCCGCGCGTCCTGCCCGGACCAGCATCTGCTGTGCCAGCATGAGCGCCGGCAGCGTTCGCGCCAGGCCGGCGAGGGCACCCGATTCCGTACCGGCGTTCGCCGCCGCCGCGGGGCCGGCGCCCGCGGCCGCGTTCGCGGACCCGGCGCCGGCCGCGTTGTCTTGAACGCCGCCGGCCGCGCGGTTATGTAGGCGCTCGGCCTGTTTGATCGCCTCCCAGCGCGTCACGACCGCGTCGGGCGTCGCGGCCGTCGCCGTGCCGAAGACGTGAGGGTGCCGCCGGATCAGCTTCTCCACCAAGCCGGCCACGACGTCGTCGATCGTGAAGGCGCCGGTTTCCGCGGCCATCTCCGAGTGGAAGACAACTTGAAGCAGCAGGTCCCCCAACTCTTCCTTAAGACGGGCAGGGACGCCGCTGTCGATCGCCTCGAGCGTCTCGTAGGCTTCCTCGAGCAGGTACGGCCGGAGCGACGCCGGCGTTTGCGCGCGGTCCCACGGGCACCCGCCGGGCGCGCGCAGGCCGGCCATTGTCGCGACGAGATCGGTGAAATCGGGCCGCCGCTCACTCATTGCGTCATCCTGTGGCCGCGCGGCGGGGTGGCCGGGTCCCGCGGATGCCGCCCGACGCGCCCGACCCGGCCGCAGCGCCGGCCGGCGGACCCGCCGCCGGCGACGAGGAAACGGAAGCGGGCTGTCCCGGCGCGTCCGTATCGCGCCGCGCCTCCGCGGCGAGCCACTCCAGGAACCGCTCGACCGTCTGAATGATCGTGTCCGCGTCCATGCCGGCCGTCGGAATGAAGATCCCTTCCGCGGTCCAGCGCAGCCGCCCGCGCGACTGTGCGATCCGCGTGTGCACCCGCGGCCCGGCGGCCGCGGCATGCAGGAGGCGGACCAGCACGCCGCCTGCGCCGCGGGAGATCGTCGCGACGCCCGCCGCGCGCGCGCGCGCCCGCAGCCGGACCACGTCTCCGAGGCGCCGCACAGGGTCCGGCGGCGGACCGTAGCGATCGCGGAGCTCCTCGACCGCGGCGGCCGCGTCCTCGGGCGTGCGTGTCTCGGCGAGCCGTCGGTACGCCGCGACCCGCTGGGCCGGCACCTCGACGTACGACTCCGGCAGGTAGGCCTCGACGCCGAGGTCGACGGTCGGGTCGGGCGTTTCCTCGACGATCTCGCCCCGCAGCTCCCGGATCGCCTCGTCCAGGAGCCGCATGTACAGGTCGAAGCCGACCGCGGCGAGGTGTCCGTGCTGCTCGGAGCCGAGGATGTTGCCGGCGCCCCGGATCTCGAGGTCGCGCATCGCCAGACGCATGCCGGAGCCGAGTTCGACGAACTCCCGCATCGCGACGAGCCGCTGTTCCGCCTCGGGCGTGAGCCGCGCGTCGCGCGGATGCAGCAGGTACGCGTAGGCCTGGCGGTCGGCCCGGCCCACGCGGCCCCGCAGCTGGTAGAGCTGCGCGAGCCCCAGCAGGTGCGCGTTCTCGATCAGGATGGTGTTCACGCGCGGGATGTCGAGCCCGATCTCCACGATCGTCGTGCAGACGAGGACGTCCGCGCGCCCGCCGAGGAAGTCGAGCATGATCCGCTCGAGCTGCGTCTCCGGCATCTGGCCGTGCGCGACCACGACGCGCGCCTCCGGGACGAGCCGGCGGATCCGTTCGGCCGCGCGGTCGATCGTCTCGACGCGGTTGTGCACCACGTAGACCTGACCGTCGCGGGCGAGCTCACGGCGGATCGCATCGGCGATCACGGCCGGATCGTCCTCGTGGATGTACGTTCGAATGGGCTGGCGCGCCTCCGGGGGGGTCTCCATCACGGACAGGTCCCGCAGGCCGGCCAGCGACATGTGCAGCGTGCGCGGAATCGGCGTCGCCGTCAGCGTCAGCACGTCGACCTGCGTGCGCAGTTGCTTGAGACGCTCCTTGTGCCGGACGCCGAACCGCTGCTCCTCGTCCACGACGACGAGCCCGAGCGCGTGGAAGGTCACGTTCTTGTTGAGCAGGGCGTGCGTGCCGATCACCACGTCGATCGTCCCGTCGCGCAGCCCCTCGAGCACCGCGCGCTGTTCCTTCGGCGACTTGAAGCGGCTCAGCATCTCGACCCGGACGGGGAACGGTGCGAAGCGCTCGTGGAAGACCGTATAGTGCTGCTGCGCGAGCAGCGTGGTGGGGACGAGCACCGCGACTTGACGGCCGTCCATCACCGCCTTGAAGGCGGCGCGCAGGGCCACCTCGGTCTTGCCGTAGCCGACGTCGCCGCAGACGAGCCGGTCCATCGGGCGCCCGGCCTCCATGTCCCGCTTGACGTCCTCGATCGCCTTGCGCTGATCCGGGGTCTCCTCGTACAGAAACGCCTCTTCCATCTCCTGCTGCCACGGCGTGTCCGTGCCGAAGGCGTGGCCCCCGGCGCGCTCCCGGGCCGCGTAGAGGTCGAGCAGCTCGCGCGCCATCTCCCTGGTCCGCTCGCGCACGCGGCGCTTCTCGCGCTCCCACTCGGTGCCGCCGAGCCGGTTGATCTGCGGCGCCTGCCCGTCGACGCCGACATACCGCTGCACCAGCGAGATCTGGTCGGTGGGCACGTACAGCGCGTCGCCCTGCGCGTACTCGAGGTGCAGGTAGTCGCGCGCGCCCCCATCCATGGTGAGCCGCTCGAGGCCGCGATAGACGCCGATGCCGTGGTGCACGTGCACGATGAGGTCGCCGGGCACGAGCTCCGTCCAGCTCGCGAGACGGGCGCCGTCCCGGAACCAGCGCGGCCGGCCGCGCCGCCGCCGCCAGCCCAGGATCTCGCTGTCGGTCACGACGACGAGGTCGTCGAGCGAGAACCCCTGCGTGAGCGGCTGTCCCACCACGGTGATGGTGCCGGGCTCGGGCGGGGCGTCGAGCGCCCCGCTCTCCGCGGCGATCACCCCGTGCTCGGCCAGCAGCTCGCGCACCCGGTGCGCCTGGCGGCTCGCCACCACGACCCGCTGCCGGCCGGCGATCCAGCGCCGCGTCTGCTCGGCGAACCCCTCGACCTGGCCGGCGAACGACTCCACCGTCCCAAAGCCGATCGGCGCCGCGACGTAGCCGCCGCGCTCGGGAGGCGTGCGCAGCGTGGAGAGGGCGAGGAGGCGGTGCGCGCCGAGGGCGGCGGCGAGGTCCTCCCACGGGACGACGGCCACCGGCGTGCCGTCCGGGATCTGCTCGGTCTCGACGGCGTGGTCGCGCGCGGCTTCGGCCTGCTTGACCAGCGCGGCCGCCTGGCGCGCGACTTCGTCCGGTTCGTCGAGCACGCACACGGCCTCGCCGTCGAGGAGCGAGGGCAGGAGCGCGCCGGACGCGGGGCGGCCCGCTTCGCGTTCGGGGGCGACCGTCATGTCCGCGCGGGCGGGGAGAATCACGACGGCGTCGATCGTTCCGGTCGTGCGCTGCGTCTCCGGGTCGAAGAGCCGGACCGACTCGATCTCGTCTCCGACCCACTCGGCCCGCACCGGATGGTCGGAAGACGGGGGGTACACGTCGACGATGCCGCCGCGCACGCTCATCTCGCCCGGGACGTGGACGAGGTCGACGCGCTCGTAGCCGCCGGCGGCGAGGCGCGCCGTGGCGTTCTCGAGCCGGAGGGGCGCGCCCGCGCGGAGCTCCACGCGGACGCCCGCGAGCCAGGCGGGATCCGGCATCGGCACGACGAGGCCCGCCGCCGAGGCCACGGCGACGACCGGCTCGCCGCGATGCAGGGCTTCGAGGAGGCGCTGGCGCGTGCGCTCGGCGTCGAGCGAGAGCGGCTCGCCGGGGAGCGGGGGATCCCACAACTCGACGAGATGCACGGCGGGCGCCCCCGCCGGGAGAAACGCCGCGAGATCGTCGGCCAGGCGCTCGGCATGATCGCGGTCCGGCGCGACGGCCAGCCACGCCGGAATCCGAGTGCCGGCACGCATGACCAGCGCCGCGAGCAGGCATGCCTTTCCCGCGCCCGCCGGACCCGTAACCCACGGGCGCCGGCCGGCCTCCAATGCCTCGCCAACGACAAGAAACTCCCGTCTGCGCTGCAGGACCGGGAGCACACCGGACAGGGACATCACAAAGCCTCCGCTCCGCCATTGTACGGGAGGGCGGGAAAACGCGTCAAATGCAGGATCAGGCGCTGGGTGGGCGGGTAGGCGCTGTGTCCAGGGCGCGGCGGCCGCGGTACCAGTTCGTAATCGGCAGCCGCCGGTCGCGTCCGAACGCCTTCGGCGTGATCTTGATCCCGGGGGGCGCCTGGCGCCGCTTGTACTCGCTCACGTCGACCATCCGGATCACGCGGGCGACGGTCGCCGGATCGAAGCCGTGCGCGATGATCTCCTCCGCGGAGCGGTCGTCCTCGACGTACAGCCGGAGGATCGGATCGAGGACCTCGTACGGCGGCAGCGTGTCCTGATCGGTCTGCTGCTCGCGCAGTTCCGCGGTGGGGGCGCGGCCGATGACGCCCGCGGGGATGAGGTCCCGGCCCGCGCGCTCGTTGAGCCGGCGCGCCAGCCGGTAGACCAGCGTCTTCGGCACGTCCTTGATGACCGCGAAGCCGCCCGCCATGTCCCCGTACAGGGTCGCGTAGCCGACGCTCATCTCGCTCTTGTTGCCGGTCGTCAGCACGAGCCAGTTAAACTTGTTGGACAATCCCATGAGCAGCGTGCCGCGGATCCGCGCCTGGATGTTTTCCTCCGCCTCGTTGCGCGGCTTGCCGGCAAAGGCCGGCGCGAGCGCGGCCTCGTAGGCCCCGGCCATCGGCTCGATCGGCAGGTCGATGGTCCGGATGCCGAGCGCGCCGGCCAGCGCCGCCGCGTACCGGCGGCTCTCCTCCGACGTGAACCGCGACGGCATCGTGACGCCGGTGACGGCGTCGGGGCCGAGCGCGTCCGCGGCGATCGCGGCGACGAGCGACGAATCCACGCCGCCGCTCAGGCCCACCACGACGTGGCGAAACCGGTTCTTGCGGACGTAGTCGCGGGTGCCGAGGACGAGGGCACGGTAGACCTCCTCGACTTCGCCGGGCGGGTCCGTCTCCTCGGCCCGCGGCAGGGCCGGGCGCCCGGCCTCGGGCGGATCGGTGGAGAGCGTGTAGACCGGCGCCCGCACGCCTTCGCCGGTCAGCGCGTCCAAGGTCCGAATCGGATTGTAGCGCCGCAGGGTCCGGATCGCCTCGACGTCCAGGTCGGCGACGATGAGCGCCTCGTCGAACGCCGGCCCGCGCGCCACCACCCCGCCGGCCGCATCGACGACGAAGCCGAGTCCGTCGAAGACGAGCTCGTCCTGGCCGCCGACCATGTTGTTGTAGGCGATCGCGATCGCGTAGTCGCGGGCCCGCGTCCGCAGCATCTCCTCGCGGAGCCGCCACTTGCCCATCGAGTAGGGCGAGCCGTTGACGTTCACCGCGACGAGCGCGCCGGCGAGCGCCTGGGCGAGCAGCGGGCCGCCGGGCGCCCAGACGTCCTCGCACACCGTCACGCCGACCGGTACGCCGCGCACGACGAACACCGGCGCGTCCGTGCCCGGCTGAAAGTAGCGCTTCTCGTCGAAGACCCCGTAGTTCGGGAGGCGCATCTTGCGGTACATGCCGGCGATCCGTCCGCCGGCGAGGACCGCGGCGGCGTTGTAGAGATGCTCGCCGGAGTCGACGCAGCCCACGACCGCGACGGTGCGGCTCGTGTGCCGCGCGATCTCGTGGAGGCAGGCGAGATTTTCCTCGATGAAGTCCGCCTTGACCAGCAGGTCCTCGGGCGGGTAGCCGGGGACGGCGAGCTCGGGGAACGACACCACGTCCGCGCCGAGGGCCTGCGCCTCGTCGAGGCGCTCGATGATCTTGCGCGTGTTGCCCTCGAAGTCCCCGACCGTGGGGTTGATCTGAGCCATCGCGATCCGAAACCGCGGCGTCATCACGTTCATTATAACATGGCCCTACCGGCCGCCTTCCGCCGCGAGACGCACCCCCGCGCCGACCAGCACGGCGCCCGTGATCCGGTCGAGCGAGCGCGACACCGCGGGGCGCTGCAGCAGACGGCCGACCGACCGGGTCGCGACGATCAGGAGCCCGAGCCAGATTACGCTCAGCGCGACGTGGATCACGACGAGCAGCGCGATCCAGGGGGCGACGGCCACGTCCGCCGGCACGAACTGCGGCAGGAACGTGATGAAGAAGACGCCGACCTTCGGATTGGTCACGTTGGAGAGCAGGCCCCGCCAGAACCAGGCCGCGTCGGTGCCGTCGGTGACCTGCGGTGCGTCGCCGTCCGCCGGGGTTCGGCGCGGCCGGAGGAAGAAGATACTGCATCCGAGCCAGACGAGCCAAGCGGCACCGATCGCACGCAGGACCGCGTAGGCGGTATGCGAGGCCGCGAGCACCACGCTGATGCCGAGCGCCGCGGCGAGACCCCACCACAAGAGGCCGAAGCAGATGCCGGCCGAGGTGTAGGCGCCGCGCCGCGGACCTTCGACCGCGGCGGTCCGCAGCACGAGCGCGGTGTCGGGTCCCGGCGTCACGATCAAGACGCACCCCGCGGCGATGAAGGCGAGCAGCGCAACGGCCGGCGACATACGGATCGTCCTCCTCGGCGTCAGCCTTCGACGGTGGCGTTTTCCACAATCGCCCGCCCGACCCGCTGAATCGCGAGCCGTCCCGCGGCCGGCGCGGTCAGGTCGTTTGTGTAGACGGCGGCGATCACGGGACCCGACGGGAGGAACAGGATCCCGCTGTCGTTCTGGACGCCGGGCAGCTCCCCGGTTTTGTGCGCGGCGGCCGTATCGGCCGGCAGCCAGGCGGGCAGCTTGTCGTGCAGCTGCTGGGCGCGGAGGATCTCGAGGACGGCCTCGGTCGAGGCGGCGGAGAGGAGCCTCCCGCCGAGGAGCCGGACGAACAGATCGGCGGTCTCGCGCGGGGTGGAGAAGTTGTCGCGGCCGCGCGCGCGGGCGTCGAAGTCGAACATCCGGCGGCCGAGGATCGTGCCCGGCCATCCGGCCCGCCGGCAGTAGTCGTTGATGCGGTCCAGCCCCAGGAGATCGATGACCAGATTCGTCGCCCGGTTGTCGCTGACGATGATCATCAGCACCGCCACGTCGCGCAGCGTGTATTCGGGGCGCGACAGATGCTGAATGACGCCGCTGCCCGCCGCCGCGTCGTCCCGGTTTACGGGCACGACGTCCTCCCAGCGGCGCTCGCCCGCGTCCACCGACGCGGCCAGGGCGATCAGGATCGGGACCTTGATCACGCTGGCGGTGACGAAGCGCTCGTCGGCGCGGTGGGACGCCCAGACGCCGCCGGCCGCGTCGCAGATGTGACAGCCGAGCCGTCCCGGCAACTCGTTCGCGGTCTGCCGGACGGCCTGCGTGAGCGCGGATTTCATCGGCGGCCTCCCGGTACTCAGAGTCTCGGGTCCAGCGCATCGCGCAGCCCGTCGCCGAGCAGGTTGAAACCGAGCACGGCGAGTGAGATCGCGAGCCCGGGGAACACCGCGACGTGGGGCGCCGAGACCATGAACTGCCGCGCCTCGTTCAGCATGGTGCCCCAGTCCGGCGCCGGCGGCGGCGTCCCCGCGCCGAGAAAGGACAGCCCCGCGTCGATGACGATCGCGCTCGCGAAGCCGAGCGTCGCTTGCACGAGCACCGGCGCGATGCAGTTCGGCAGCACGTGGCGGCGGAGGATGGCGAGGTCCGTCTGCCCCAGCGCGCGGGCGGCTTCCACGTACTCCTCCTGCCGGCGGACCAGCACGGCGCCCCGGGTGACGCGCGCAAACACCGGCACGTAGACGACGCCGATCGCGATGATGCCGCTTTCGGTCCCCAACCCGAGCGCCGCCACCAGGCCGATCGCCAGCAGCAGTCCCGGGAATGCGAGGATCGCGTCCATGCCGCGCATCACGAGCGCGTCGAACGCCCCGCCGGCGTATCCGGCGGCCGCGCCGAGCGGCACGCCGGCCGCGGTCGCGAGCAGCATCGAGGCCAACCCGACCGTGATCGAGAGCCGCGCGCCGTAGACGACCCGCGACCAGACGTCCCGTCCGAACTCGTCCGTGCCGAACCAGTGCTGCGGCGTGGGCGGCTGGAGCGACTGCGACATCTGCATCGCGAGGGGATCCTGCGTCCGCCACAAAGGCGCCCCGGCCGCGGCCAGCAGCATTGCGGCGACCACGACCCCGCCGGTCATGCCGAGCCGGTGGCGCAGGAACCGGGACCGCCGCCGCTTCATCCGAAGCGGATCCTCGGATTCATGACGGCGTAGGCGAGATCGACGAGCAGCTGGACCACCGCGGCCAGCACCGCCACGATCAGAATCCCGCCCTGCAGCACCGGATAGTCGCGGCTCTGGACCGCCTGGACGATCAGCTGGCCCACACCGGGCCAGGCGAAGATCTGCTCCGTGATGACGGCGCCGCCGAGCAGCACGCTGACCTGGACGCCGAGCACCGTCAGCGTCGGCAGCAGCGCGTTGCGGAGGATGTGCCGGGCGATGACGCGCGCGAACCTGAGGCCCTTGGCCCTCGCGGTGCGCACGTACTCGCGGCCCAATTCCTCCAGGACGTCGGACCGGACCATCCGGGTCAGGGCGCCGGCGAGTCCGAGGCCCAGGGTCACCGCCGGGAGCACCATGTGCCGCAGCGCGTCCGCGGGATCGCGGGCGACCGGCACGTAGCCGATCGCGGGAAAGAGCCGCCAGTGCAGCGAGAACAGCAAGATCAGCATCACGCCGAGCCAGAACGACGGAATTGAGACGCCGCCGAGCGCGATGCCCATGGCACCCAGGTCGACCGCCGAGTTGCGCCGCACCGCGGCGAGCACGCCGGCCGGCAGCGCGATGGACAGTCCCACGATCATCGCGGCCGCGGTCAGCTGGAGGGTCACCGGCAGCTTCTGGCCCAGGATCGCCGCGACGGGTTGATGCGTGCGCACCGATTCGCCGAGGTTCCCCCGCAGGGCCCCGCCGACCCACAGCGCGTACTGCGCGAGCAGCGGGCGGTCGAGGCCCATCGCGTGCCGCAGGCTCTGCTGCGTCTCCTGATCCACTTCCGTCCCGAGGATGGCGACGACCGGATCGCCCGGGATCAGATGCACAAACGAGAACACGATCACGGACATCAAGGCGAGCACCAGGACCAGCGCGAGCAGGCGGCCCTGCAGGTAGCGGATCACCGGCCGGCAGCAGGAAGGGGAGCCGGCGCGCGGCTCCCCTCCGGCGCCCCGTTCGGCGTTACTTCGCCAGCCATGCCTCCTGGAGGCCGCCTCCGGCGTAGGACAGCGCGCCGATCAGCTGCGGCGAGTAGCCCTGAACGTTCGACCGCCAGCCGGCGGCGGAGTGGCCGCTTCCGAAGATCAGCATCGACGCCGAATCCTGTAAAATCTCCACGACCCGCGTGTACGTCGTCTTGGCCTTCGCGATGTCGGCCTCGGTCCGGCCCTCGTCCAGCAGCCGGTCGAGCTCGGGATCGTTCAGGTAGCCGCTGAGCTGCCAGACCCCGCCGTTCGAGTGGGTGTAGCGGTAGTAGGCGTCGTCCGGATCGACCTTCGCGAAGAACCCCGTGAGATCGATATCGAAATTCCCGGTGTTGATGCGGTTGGCCCACGACGGCACGTCGTAGAGTTGGATGGCGACGTCGACGCCGATCCGGCGCACCTGCGCCTGGATCACCTGTGCGACCTCCGGAAACCCGTAGCCGTTGGCGATCGATATCGTGATCTTGAAGCCGTTCGGCATGCCGGCCTCGGCCAGCAGCGACTTGGCGCGCGCGACGTCGAACGGGCGGTCCTTCACCGGCAGATACCACGGCGAGGTGGGCGAGAAGTTCTGGTTGTCGGTCACGCCCCAGCCGCGGTACTGCGCGTCCACCATCTCGCGCTTGTTCACCGCGTAGGCGACCGCCTGGCGGACCTTCACGTTGTCGAACGGCTTACGGCGGGTGTTGAGCACGATGACGCCCTGGCCGGCGCCGCCACGCACGAGGCGGATCACGTAATCGCGGGAGGGCTGGGCGAACAACCCCTGCAGGCGCGCCTGCGGCACGGAGTCCACAATCGAGACGTCGCCCGTCTGAAGCGCCGTGAGCCGCACTGTCTCGTCGGGAATCGGCTTCAGCGTCACCTCGTCGAGATACGGCTTGCCGGACTCCCAGTAGCCGTCGAAGCGCCGCATGGTCAGATGGTCGTTCGTCACCCAGTCGCCGAACTGGAACGGCCCGGTGCCGATCGGCTTCGTGACGTTGTTGCTCGCGTTGACGGCCTCCCGCGGTATGATGGCCTGGTACGTCGTCGCGAGCTTGTTCGGGAAGAAGCCGAACGGCGCTTTCAGCCGGAAGACGACGGTGTTGGGGTCGGGCGTGTCGATCGCCGCGATGGCGCTCAAGTCGCCGCGGCCGCGCGCGCCGGTCTTGGGGTCGAGGATGCGCTCGACGCTGAACCGCACGTCGCGCGACGTCAGCGTCCGGCCGTTGTGGAACCGGACCCCGCGCCGCAGCGCAAACGTCCACGACAACCCGTCCGGGGAGACCTTCCACGATGTCGCCAGCTGCGGACGCAGCTCGAGGTTGGGGCCGAGCTCGGTCAGCGCCTGGTACATCGGCGAGAGGCTGACGTACGAGATCGTGAGCGCGGTCCGGTGCGGGTCGAGGTGAGGAATTTCCGCCTGGACGCCGACGGTCACGCGTCCCCCGCGGACCGGCGCGGCCGCGGCGGGTGCCGCGCCCAGCCACGGAGCGGTCGCCAGCCCCGCGCCGATCGCGGCCGTCCCGCGGACGAACCCCCTCCTCGTCAGTCTGCGGTGCGTCATTCGATCATCCCCCTCTCGTGCGAGTGACTCGGAACGATGGGCCGTACCACCGGAATAGACGCGAACACGCCGAAGACGGTTCAGACCCCCAGGTGTTCGGTCCCGCGCACCGATGCCCTGTCGGGCGGCAAAGATGACGAGGCCCGGGATGCTGTCCCGGGCCTCGCGACCGGCGTCGTGCGCCGGCCTGCTTACACGTCGTAGTATAGGAAGAACTCGTACGGGACCGGACGGATATTGACCTCGTGCACCTCTTTGGTGCGCTTGTAGTCGAGCCACGTGTCGATCAGGTCGCGCGTGAAGACGTCGCCCTCCATCAGGAACTCGTGGTCGTTCTCCAGCGCGTCGAGCGCCGCGGACAGCGAGCCCGGGACGCTCTTGATCTTCGCGGCCTCGTCCGGCGGCAGGTCGTACGTGTTCTTGTCGAGCGGGCCGAAGCCGGCCTTCACCGGATCGATCTTGCGTTTGACGCCGTCGAGCCCCGCCATGAGCATCGCCGAGAACGCAAGGTACGGGTTGCACGTCGCGTCGGGGCAGCGGAACTCGATCCGCTTCGCCGACGCGCCCGCCGGGCCGGTGTGGTACATCGGGATCCGGATCGCCGCGCTGCGGTTGCGCTTGCTGAACGCGATGTTGACCGGCGCCTCGTAATGCGGGACCAGGCGGCGGTACGAGTTCGTGGTGCAGGCGCACAGCCCGAGCAGCGCGTCGACGTGCGTCAGCAGGCCGCCGATGTAGTGGAGCGCCTCCTGGCTGAGCTCGGCGTAACCGCCTTCGCTGTAGAAGAGATTCGCCCCGCCTTTCCAGATGCTCTGGTGGCAGTGCATGCCGGTTCCGTTATCGCCGAACAGCGGCTTCGGCATGAACGTCGCCGTCATGCCGTGGCGGCGCGCCACGTTCTTGACGATGTACTTGTAGGCCAGCAGGCTGTCGGCCATCCGGGTCAGGGTGTTGTACTTCATGTCGATCTCGCCCTGGGAGCTCGCGACCTCGTGGTGCTGCATCTCGACCTCGATCCCCCACTTCTCCATCTCGAGCGACATCTCGCTGCGGAGGTCCAGCTGCGTGTCGGCGGGCGGGACGGGGAAGTAGCCCTCCTTCGTGCGGATGCGGTGCGCCAGGCCGGGCTGGCCGGAGTTCCAAATGCCTTCCGGGCCGTCGATGCTGTACCCCATGCGATACGGCTGGATGTCGTACTGGACGTTGCCGAAGACGAAGAACTCGGCCTCCGGCCCCCAGTAGCTGACCTCGCCGACGCCGGAGGCCTTGAGGTGCTCCTCGGCCTTCTGTGCGACATAGCGGGGATCGCGGCTGTACGGCTTGCCGGTGATCGGGTCGAAGATGTTGCAGATCACCGACAGCGTCGGGATCTCCGTGAAGGGGTCGGGGCGGGCGGTCGCGGCATCGGGCATGAGCAACATGTCGCTCTCTTCGATCGCCTGAAAGCCGCGGATGCTGCTGCCGTCGAATCCGATGCCGCGCTTGAACGTCTTCTCGTCCACCTGGCTCGCGGGGATCGTCGCGTGCTGCCAGGTGCCTGGCACGTCGACGAACTTGAAGTCGACCATCTTGACCCCGCGGTCCTTGATGTACGCGACGACGTCCTGCACCGTCATCTCCTTGCCCGCCATTGCGTCACCTCCGTGTCCCGCCCGGGACTGTGCGGTGCCGGTAAAAACGAAGACGCCCTCTGAGGGGTATCCCCAGAGGGCGTCTCGGCCCGCGGTACCTCTTAGTACCGTCCCTTATATACCACGGGGTCCCGGCCCCGTCAACCGCAAATTCCCGTTGATTTCAGGCCTCCCGCGACTACATTCCCTTGACCAGGCCGATCATATGCCCCTCGGGGTCCGCGAACATCGCGATGCTTGGGCCGTTCGGTATGTCCATCGGGTCCGAGATCTTGCGGCCGCCGAGGCTCTCGACTTTCTTCAGCGCCGCGTTGAGGTCGTCGACGGCGATGTAGAACGTGACGTGTCCCGGGCTGCCGCCCATGGCCGCGCCGATTCCCCCGTTGATCCCGGTCGAGCCGCCCGGCTTCACCATCGCGTACTCCGGCATCATCGACTCGATCGCCCAACCGAACGCGTTCTTGTAAAAGTTCTGCAGCGCCTTCGCATCCTTGCCCACCACTTCGAAGTGCACGACCGGGTTTGGCATACCCGCTACCTCTCTTCCGTCTGCTCTATCCGATCAGTCTCGGCTTGCCGAGCAGCGCGCGCAGCGTCGCAATCTTGCCGATGTGATTGTTCACGAGAGGGCTCCGTCGGGCGTCCTCATTTGATGATGCCGATCCGGTTGCCCTCCGGGTCGGTGAACACGGCGAAGGTCACCATGTCCGGAATGTGCGTCGGCGGGACCGCCGTGCTGCCGCCCATCTCGGCGACTCTCCTCAGGACGGCGTCGAGGTTCGGGACGCGTACGTAGAACGTGACGCCCGGAATTCCCTGCGCCGGCCCGATCCCGCCGTTGATGCCGTTGCCGCCGGCCGTGACCAGTCCGTACCCCATCGGATTGTCCGCGTTGATCTTCCACCCGAACAGCTCCGCGTAGAAGCCGTGGAGCGCCTTTGGGTCGCGCGCGTTGATCTCCCAGTGCACGACGGGATGGCCGGCACCCCGGCGCGCCGACGCCCTCCGCGCGCCGCCGCGGGGGCGCGCGCCTGTCCCTCGCTTCGCGGTCTTCCTTGCGGGTCGCGATCGACGTTGCGCCATGTTCATCACTCTCCTTGGCGGGCGATTTGGGAGCATCTCTTGATCGGGGAGGTACCGTGTCCAGCATCGCGGGTGTATGTCACGGTTCTGTTATCTTAGCCCGCCCATGGGTCCGGGCCGGGATCGCCGCCGGCCGCCGCGGCGGCGAGGCGCGACAAGTAGTGATCCCATACTTCGGCGTGCCCTTCGCGGGCGGTCTCGGGCAGCATCGCGTGGGCGATCCGCAGCACGGTGCCGCTTCCGTCGGGCGCCAGATCGAACTGGACGATCGTGGATCCCGGCGGCATCGCCGGGCTGTCGATCCATCCCCATGTGCAGACCACGCGGCGGTGGGGCAGCACTTCGACGTACTCGCCGCTCACGATGTGGCCGGGGTTGATGACGGTCCGATGCGCGCCCCCGAGCCGCGGGTCGCTTTCGGCGTGGGTTCCGGCCCAGCGGATCCGCTTGGCCGCGTCGGTGAGGAACTCGAACACGGTGTCCGGCGCCGCGGCGATCCGCACTTCCCGCCGGACGACTTCCGGACCGTGCGGCGTCGCGGCGGGCATGGGCATGGCGGACGGTTCAGCGCCTGCGGCGGGTGGTGCGGCGTCCGGAGGCGCGCGCGCGCGCCGGCGCCCGGCGCTTGGGCGCGGCCTTCCGCGCCGCCGATGCGGGGCGCTTCGCCGCCCGCTTCCGAGACGGTTTCGCCGTCTTCGGACGCCGGGAGGCTCGCGCGGGACGTTTCGCCGGGGGCGGGGCCGGCGGCGTGCCGCCCACCGGTACGAGCTCGAATCGCGTCGTCGGCGCCGGCACCCCGGCCCCCTTGACCGTGCCAGGCAGAATCCGGAAGACCGGGCACAGCACGGCGTCGATCCGGCCGCCGCCGGGGGCGAACAGCGCCGGGATCTGGAGCGTGCGCAGTCCGACAAGGGTCATCGGTCCCGTCGGCGGCGCCGACAGCCAGCGCCGCACCATGTCGTAGGCCGGCGTGCCGGGGACCGCCACGGCGGTGATCCGCAGGCGGCCCGGGGCGTCTCCGAAGGCGAACAGGAACGGACGGCCCTCGACGAACTGGCTGCGCCCGCCGTAGAAGCGTCCCGTCATATACACGTACGCGGTGTCCTGCGCGGGCGCGTGCCGGAACGTGAGCGCGGCGCCGGCGATCGCGAGCCGCGTCGGCGACTGGAAGTCCGAGAACGGCATCGGGTGGACCGTCTCGACCCGGGTCCACTCCTCGCCGCCCGGCGCGTCGAGCGCGATCGGCGGGAATACGAGGCCGCGCTCCGTCGCCACGCTGCGCACCGGATGGATCTCGATGAGGTGCGGGAGCTCCGGATGGTCGGCCGACGCGTGGTCGGGCAGCAGCCGGAGAAATCCGCTGACCGTAACGCGCTGCTGGGTCGTGATGATCTCGTCGAGCAGCTGCGCGTAGGTGCTGTGGGCCGTCCCGCCGGCGTCGAGCGCGCCCGGCCGGATGGCGTTCTGGATCACCGCCGCGACGATGCCCTCGCGCTCGGCCGGTGAGGGGGCCAGCCCGAACGCCATGCCGAGCCCGTAGGCGCCCTCGGCCGTCCGGTTGGTGACGTAGCCCTCGACCGTGACCTCCGCGCCCGGACCGAGGCGCAGGTAGCCCATCGGCTCCAGGCCGGAGGCCATGATGTCCGTCTCCGCCGAGCCCCCGGGGACGATCCGGATCCCGGACAGCACGCGCAGCAGGTCCGCGGGCGTGCGGATGACGATGCGGGTGGCGGACTGCGACGGCACCGTTCGCCGGAGCTCGTCCGACACGAGGATCGCGCGGGCGATCTCGCGCATCGGCGTCCGGGTGTTGCGGCTCTGGCGCTGAATGCGCAGAAAGGCCTCCTGCTCGTCGACGCCCTCGCGCGACATCAGGATCCCCTTGGCGCGTTCGACGAGCTTGCGGGTCTCGAGCGTGTCCTTGAGGTTGCCGACTTCCTGCTGCAGCGTGCGCAGCTCGGCGAACCGGGCCATCGCGATCTCGATCGCCGGCACGAGCTCGGCCTCGCGCACCGGCTTGACGAGGTACGCCAGCACGCCGGCCTCCTGCGCCCGCTGCACCAGATCCCGCTCGCTCCACGCCGTCAGCAGGATGATCGGCTTCGGCGCCCGCGACATGATCGTGGCCGCCGCGGAGATGCCGTCGAGTCCCGGCATCTTAATGTCCATGAAGATCAGGTCGGGCGACGTCTTGTGCGCCAGGGCGACGGCTTCTTCGCCGTCCGGCGCCTCCCCGACGACCTTGTACCCGTGCTCCTCCAGCATGGCTTTGAGGCCCATGCGGATGACGGGCTCGTCGTCGGCGATCAGGATCTTCAGCGCGTCCGGCATCAGGCCGCCGCCGGACGGGGCATCGTGATGACGACGCGCGCGCCGCCGGCGTTCGTAAACCAGATGCGGCCCTTCAGGTCGTCCTGGACGAGGGTGCGCACGATTTCGAGCCCGAGGTCGCTCGACCGCTCCAGCGCGAACCCGTCGGGCAGCCCGACCCCGTCGTCGCGAACCTCGACGCGCAGCGCTTCCGGCCCGAGCATCAGCACGATGACGACCTGGCCCTGCGCGCGGCCGGGGAACGCGTGCTCCATCGCGTTTTGCAGGAGCTCGTTCACGACCAGCGCCAGCGACGTGGCCTGCTGGGTCGGCAGATGCACGTCGTCGCCGCTCACGCGCGCGTCGAGCGCGAAGCCGGGCGGCGCCATCGTCTGCGTCACCGTGTGCACGACGCGGTCGAGCATCTCGCGGACGCTCACCGTGCCGAGGCCCTCCGCGGCCAGGATCTCGTGCACCGCGGCGATGCTGAGGATGCGGTTGATCGTCTCGGTAAGGACCTCGCGGCCGGACACCTCGCGGCCGTCCCGCATCTGCAGGCGCAGCAGCATCGCGATCATCTGGAGGTTGTTCTTGACGCGGTGATGCATCTCGCGGACCATCGCCGACTTGACCACGAGGCCCGCGTTCTCGATCGCGAGCGCGGTCTGGTTGGCCAGCGTCTGCAGCATCGTCGTCTCGGGCGGCGTGAACGCGTGCGGCCGGCCGAGATAGACGGTCACGACCCCGAGCGTCCGATCGCGCACGCGCAGGGGGACGGCGAGCGCCGAGCGCGCCGGCCCGCGGCCGAGCATCTCCTCGGCGAGAAAGCGCGGATCCGCCCCGGCGTCCTCGCTGCTCACCGCCTCGCCCGAGGCGGCGGCGTGCCCGGGCAGGCCCGCCCCGAGCCGGAGCGCCATCCGCGGCCGCGCGGCGGCGTTGGGATCCGCCGGGTGGGCGGCGGCGAGCACCAGCTCGTCCGCGTCCGTCAGCATGAGCGTGCAGAGCGACGCGTCGAACACGCGCGAGGCCATCTCGACGAGGAGGCGGAAGATCTGCTCCAGGTAGAGCGGCGACGTGAGCGTCTCGCTGACCTCCGCGAGCGTGCGCAGCTCGAGGATCTGCCGGCGCATGCTGTCGTAGAGCCGGGCCTTTTCGAGGGCGCCGCCGGCGAGGTCGGCGATGATGCTCAGCAGCTCCACCTCGTCGTCGGCCCAGGCGTGCACCCCGGTGGTCTGGACGTTGACCGCGCCGAGGACGCGGCCCGCCACCGTCAACGGCACCGCGAGCAGCGACTGGAACAGCGTTTCGTGGGTTTCCGGCAGGTACTTGAACCGCGGATCCGCGGTCGCGTTGCTCGACGCGACCGCCTCGCCGTGCTCGGCGGCCCAGCCCGTCAGGCCCTCGCCGAAACGGAGGCGCGCGCGGCCGACGGCTTCGGCGGCGAGCCCCGTCGTCGCCTTGAGGACGAGGTATTCGCGCGAGGCGTCGAGCAGGTAGATCGAGCAGCTGTCGACGCGCATCACTTCCGCCGTCGTGCGGGTAATGAGCGTGAGCGTCGTGTCGAGATCGAGCGCGGCGCCGATCGCGCGGCTGATCTTCCGCAGCGCCGACAGCTCCTCGGCCTTGCGCGCGAGGGCGTCGGCGGGCGTCCGGTCCACGCGCTGCGCGGTCATCCCGGCTCCGCAACGCCCCGCGCCGCCGCGGCCATGTCTTCGGGGCTGACCGAGCTGCGGCGGTTCATCGCCACCGCCCACGCCATCAGCGCGAGGGTCAGGGCGACCACGAGCGCGCGCACCCCCCAGCCGATCGGCAGGATCGCGACCGGCGCGATGAGGATGCTCACGAGGTTCATGACCTTGATGAGCGGGTTGAGGGCCGGGCCGGCGGTATCTTTCAGCGGATCGCCGACCGTGTCCCCGATGACGCCGGCTTTGTGGTACTCCGTGCCCTTGCCGCCGAGGAAGCCGTCCTCGATCTTCTTCTTCGCGTTGTCCCACGCGCCGCCGGTGTTGGCCATGAAGACGGCCATGAGCTGGCCGGTGAGGATCGCGCCGGCGAGGAACGCCCCGAGCGGCGCCGCGCCGAGCCCGATCCCGACCATGACCGGGGCGGAGATCGCGACGACCGCGGGGGCCAGCAGCTCCCGCTGCGCCGCGCGCGTGACGATGTCGACGCAGCGCTGGTAGTCCGGCCGGGCGGTGCCCTGCATGATGCCCGGGATCGTCCGGAACTGCCGGCGGACCTCTTCCACGACGTCGAACGCGGACCGGCCGACGGCGCGGATCAGGAACGCGGAGACGAGCATCGGGACGGCACCGCCGATCAGCATGCCGATGAAGACGAGCGGCAGGTTGACCTGGATGCCCACGCGCTCGAGGGCGGTCGTGGCCGCCTCCCCCGCCTGCGACAGCGTCGTGCCGAACGACGCGGCCGCGGGCAGCAGATGCGCCTGGTCCACGAACGACCGGAACAGCGCCGTCGCGGCGATCACCGCGGTCGCGATCGCGAAGCCCTTCGTGAGGGCCTTCGTCGTGTTGCCGGCCTGGTCGAGGTGCGCGATGATGCGGCCGGGCTCCTCGCCGCCCACGCCGGACATCTCGAAGATGCCGTTCGCGTTGTCGACGATCGGCCCGAACGTGTCCATCGCCAGGATGTACCCGGTGACGGTGAGGAGGCCGAGCCCGGACAGCGCGATGCCGTAGCCGGCGAGGGCGACGTCGCCCTGAAAGATCGTGAACGAGGCGAGGATCGTCGCCGCGATCGCAAGGATCGCCCACACGGAGGACTCGAGGCCGAAGCCGAGCCCCGAGAGGATGAGCGTCGCCGGCCCGGTCTTCGTGGCGTACGCCATCTCGCCGACCGGCCGGTGGTTGGCGCTCGTGTATTGGTCGGTGAGCCACCTGATGACGCCCGCGAGCACGAGGCCGGTGAGCGTCGCGAACGTGAACCGCCAGTCCGGCGCGCCCGTGCGCGGGTCCGTGAGGTACAGGGCGTTGACCGCGGCGAAGCCGGCGACCGCGGCCGCGCTGGCGACCCAGAAGCCGCGGGCGATCGGGCGCATCGGGTCGCGTTCCTCCTCGCGCGCCCGCACGGCCCAGGTGCCGATGATCGACGCGAAGACGCCGATCGCCTGGACCAGCAGCGGAAAGAGGATCAGCTTGAGCGCGAAGCCGCCCGCGGCGGCGCCGTACGTCGCGCGGAAGCGCGCGTCGAGCAGCGTGCCGGCGGCAAGGATGATCGCGGCGACGAGCGTGACCTCGTACGATTCGAAGACGTCGGCCGCCATCCCGGCGCAGTCGCCGACGTTGTCGCCCACGTTGTCCGCGATCGTCGCGGGGTTGCGGGGGTCGTCTTCCGGAATGCCGGCCTCGACCTTGCCGACGAGGTCGGCGCCGACGTCGGCCGCCTTCGTGTAGATCCCGCCGCCGATCCGCATGAACGACGCGACGAGCGACCCGCCGAATCCGAATCCGATGAGCACGCGCGTGGCGTCGCCGCGGAAGATGACGAAGATGATCGTGGCACCGAGGAGGCCGAGTCCGACGGTGAACATGCCGGAGACGGTGCCGGCCTGGAACGCCGTCTCGAGCGCCTCGCGGAAGCCGCGTGTCGCGGCATAGGCGGTCCGCACGTTGCCGCGGACGGCGAGCTGCATGCCGACGGAGCCCGCGCCGTAGCTCGCGAGGCAGCCCATCAGGAAGGCGAGGGCGATGCCGACCGACAGGGCGGGATTCGTGTAGATCGGCCGGTACAGGACGTAGAGGGCGATCGTGATCAGGACGATGAACAGCGCCATCGTCCGGAACTGCCGGGTGAGATAGGCGCGGGCGCCCTCCTGAATCGCCGCGGCGACGTTCTGCATCGACGCCGGTCCGGCGCTGCGGCGGAGGACCCGTGCGCTGAGCCACCATCCATAAAGGAGGGCGGCGGCCGCGGCGGCAAGGACCAGCCACAGCAGCAGCGACTCCAAGCCGCCGAAGGACGGCAGGGTGATGGCGGATTCGCTCATTCAGGCCTCCCGGACGTGGGCGTGCGCGGCGTCATTCATAATAGCAGGTTGCATCGCGGCCCATCAAGCAATTTTCGACAAAAATCGTCGAAAATACGCGATTTTGCGCGGTTCCTCGATATAGAAGCGCGGTTTTGAGGCCAGACGAGGTTCGCTTATGGCTTGGGAGGGTCGCTCGGCGTGAAGCGGACCTGCGCGCGCCCGTCGAGGCCGTGCGCTTTGAAAAACCCCTGGTTCACTTCGAGCGCGTAGCGATACGACTTGGTCGGCGCCCAGAGGTCGCCGGGCGGCGGGTCGGCGGGGTTCGGCGCCACGCGCATGTCGAAGAGGCCGACGACCTGCCAGCGATTGTCGAGGAACGCGATCGAGAGCGGGATCAGCGTGTTCTTCATCCAGAACGGCTCGCGGGTGAGGTCCGCGAAGACGAACAGCATGCCGGCATCCGGGTCGAGCGCGCGCCGGCACATCAGGCCGACCTCGCGTGCCTGCTCGGTGTCCGCGATCTCGACGCGGACGTCGACCGTGCTGCCGTGCTCGCTGAAGGCGACGACGCCGTGCCGGTACCGGAACGCGGGCACCGCGCAGTCGTCCGCCCCGGCCGGCGCCGGCGGGATCAGGCCCGCGGCCGCGAGCGCGGCGGCGGCGATCGCGGTCAGGACGCGCCGCAGTCTCATGCTGCCAACAACGCCCCCGCGACGGCGAAAGTTCCGGCGGGCCGGCCCGGAAAGTCGCGCGGGGGCGGTCACGGCGCCGCCCGGCGGCCCACGGACGGGAGCCAGTTGAGGATGGCGCCGACGGCCTGGTTGTCGACCGCGTCCTCGATGTCGAGGTGCGAGTACTGCGGGAAAATCGCGATGCGGATGCGGCTGCGCGGCGTGGCCGTATGGTCCAGGTAGAAGCTCGCCAGTTTCGGCGACCGGATGAGGCCGCGTCCCGCGCCGAGCAGCAGGATCGGCAGGTCCACGTACTGCATCTGCGTCAGGCTCACGTACTGCCGGGCGAATTCGCCGCTCGTGTCGAGGTTCAGGGACAACCCCAGATCGAGCACGAGCCGCCACGGCATGTACCACGCCGTGAAATCCCCGTCCGGCCGGAGGATCGCCCCCTCGAGCGCGCGCAGATCGACGAGGCCGCGCGGGGTGCTACGGTCGTACGGAATCCATTGGATGAGCGTCTGCCCGGGGACGGGACGGCCGGTCGACAGCTTGAGCAGGCCGTTCGGCGAAATGCCGGCGGGATCGGGCATCCGGTCGAAGCTGCCGAGAGGGCTGCCGATCGACGCCCGGATGAACATGTCGGGCTCCATCTGGTCCGAGAGCACGGCGCCGAGCAGCGCCTCGTTCGTGATGGGCAGTCCGTTGCGCGGGTAGCCCGGCAGCCGGCTCGACGCGTCCGGCCTGAGGTACGCGTACACCGCGACCGTGTCGAAGAGGATGCTGTCCTGCGTGCGCGCGATGCTCGACGTATCGGTGAAGGGGCTGACGCGTTTGCTCGGGTCCGCGGCCAGCAGGGCGTTGATCCCCGGAACCTTTCCGATGAGCGGGATCGAGAGGCCCTCGAGGTACTGCGAGGGCTGGAGCGAGACCGGCAGGTGAAGCGGGATGCCGTCGATCAGGACGAGGCCGTCGACATCGCGCGCGCCCGCCTCGGGCGATCGCTCGATCTTGCCGGCGACGTTCTCGATCGGCTCCGCGCCGGGCAGGCGTCCGAAATCGTACCCCGCGTACAGCGCCGCGAACATCGCGCCGAGGGAGTGACCGCCGAGCAGCACCCGGGCGTAGGGGAAGCGCTTCCGTACCTGGTTGACCACGACGCGGACGTCGCGGAGATTGAGATCGAGACCCCAGTAGGCCGCGGACGGCACCGTCTTCGGATCGAGCGCTTTGAACGTCTGCCCGTCGATCGCGAGGCCCCCGTAGTAATAGCCGAGGGCGAAGTCGGGGTTGCGGTTGGCGAGGGCGGCCGTGATTCCGCGGCGGTCCTGGAGGATGCCGGCCCGCGGCTCCGCGATCCACACTTCCATCGTGGGGCGGCGGCTGATGAGAGCCCGGGCGAGCAGGTCGAGCGTGTTGGGTCCGGAGTTGAGGCCCGGGATCAGCACGAGCACGGTATCGGGGCGGCCGTTCAGGTTGGCGGTCAGGTCGGCCGCGTAGCGGTAGGCGTCCACGCGATTGAGCGCCGGCGGCGTGTGCGGCTCCTCCGCGCCCTGAAAAGACAGCCGCTCGCGCTGGACGCTGTCGGGGGTGACCGACTCGGCGTGCACGTGGATCGCCGGTCCGGCCGCGAGGGCAAGGGTGAGAGCGCCGAACAGGGCGGCGCCGGCCGCGGAGAGTCGTGCGAGAACGCCTGCTCGGCGCGCGTGGCTCATCCGGTCACTCTAACGTTAGAAGCAGGGCAGGAAATGCCCTGCTCGGCCATCGAACCATGAGAGCCCCATGATGCGTTATGACGTCGTCGTCGTGGGTGCCGGTCCGGGCGGCGCGGAAGCGGCCCGGGCCGCCGCGGGACAGGGCCTTCGTACACTCCTGCTCGAGGAACACCGCAGCGTCGGTCTCCCGACGCATTGCACCGGCAAGCTCTCCCTGCACGCGTTCCGGGAATTCGACCTGCCGCCCGCCCTCGCCGTCAATGCGCTGAGCGCGGCCGTCTTTCACTCGCCGGGCGGGGTCGTCGTGCACGTCCGGCGGACCTCCGCCGATTCCTACGTCGTGGATCGCGTCAGGTTCGATCGGTGGCTCGTCGAGCGCGCGGCCTGCGCCGGCGCGGAGGTCGTGACCGGCGTGCGCGTCACGCACGCGGCCCGCCGGGGCGATCTGCTGCGCGTCCGGGGCGATTACGCCGGCCGGGCCGGGACGTTCGAGGCCGAGGCCCGGACAGTGATCGACGCCGAGGGCGCGTCTCCCCGGCTGCCGGCCTCGCTCGGTCTGCGCCTCGCGCGCACGTACGCCAACGGCCTCCAATACGAGATGCGGGGCATCGGGGGTCTCGAGGCGGACACCCCGGAGATGTTTTTCGGCCGCGACACGGCACCGGGGTTCTTCGCGTGGCTGCTGCCGCTCGACCGGCAGACCGCGCGCATCGGGCTGGCCGTCGATCCGCGCGAGACGCCGCACGCGCCCGTGCGGTACCTCGAGCGCCTGCTGGCCGCGCACCCGGCGCTGCGCCGCCGGGCGGCGGGCGCCGTGGTCGTGCGCAAGGTCGGCGGACGCATCCCGATGCTCACGGCCGGCGCGCCCACCGCGCGGGACGGCGTGCTCGTTGTCGGCGACGCCGCCGGCCAGGTGAAGGCGACGTCCGGCGGCGGCATCTACTACGCCATGACCGCGGGACGTCTTGCCGGCACCACCGCGGCGCGGTACGCCGCGGGCGACCGCCGGGCCGCGCAGGCGTACGAGCGCGGCTGGCGCCGCGCGTTCGGGCGCGAGGTCGCGTTCACCGCGCTCGGGCGCCGTGTGATCAACCGGCTCGCCGACCGCGAGCTCGACCTGGTGATGCGGTTCATCCACGCGAGTCCGGCGGTGCGGGCCAGCGTCGAGGCCGCGGGCGACACGCAGTATCAGTCCCGGCTCTTTCTGCCGCTGCTGCGCACGCTCGCCGCCGCGGCGCTGCGGCGGCCGGCGCTGCTGCCGGTCGTCGGGCTGGCGCTCGTGCAGGGCATGCTCGCGCAGATGTGAGCGCGCTCCGACGGAGGAGAAGGTTCCCGGCGCGTGAAACCATCTGACATGCCGGTGATTGCCGACCTGCACCTCCACTCGAAATTCAGCCGCGCCACCAGCCGGGACATGGATGTCGAAAACCTCGCCAGGTGGTGCGGCTTCAAAGGCATCACCGTTGTCGGCACCGGCGATTTCACCCATCCGGTCTGGCTGCGGGAGCTCAAGTCCAAGCTGAAGCCGAACGGCCAAGGGCTCTTCACGTACGGCGGGCAGCACTTCATGCTGACCGTCGAGGTCAGCAACATCTACCCGCAGGGCGGCCGGCTGCGCAAGATCCACATCGTCGTCCTCGCGCCGAGCTTCGAGGTCGTGGACCGCATCAACGCCGTGCTCGCGCGGTTCGGCAGCCTGATGGCGGACGGCCGGCCGACCTTGTCGCTGCCGAGCCACAAACTGGTCGAGTACGTGATGGAGATCTCCCCGGACTGCATGATCATCCCGGCGCACGTTTGGACGCCGTGGTTTTCCCTCTACGGCAGCAACTCGGGGTTCGACGCGCTATCGGAATGCTTCGGCGATCAGGCCCGCCACATTCGGGCCGTCGAGACCGGATTGAGCAGCGACCCGCCGATGAACTGGCGGCTCAGCCAGCTCGACGGGGTCATGTTGGTCAGCAACTCGGACGCGCATTCGCCGGCCAAGCTGGGCCGCGAGGCGAACGTCCTCGACTGCGCGCTCGATTACGCGGACATGCTGCGGGTCCTGCGCGGCGAAGACCGCGCGCGCTTCCTCTACACGATCGAGTTCTTTCCGGAGGAGGGCAAGTATCACTTCGACGGCCACCGCGCCTGCGGGCAGCGGCTGTCGCCGTCGGAGACGCGCACGGCGGGCGGGCGGTGTCCCGGCTGCGGCCGGCCGGTTACGGTCGGCGTCATGTCGCGCGTCGACGCGCTCGCGGACCGGCCCGAGGGCGGGGGCGGGGACGGCCGCGTGCGGTACCGCAACCTGATCCCGCTCGAGGAGATTATCGCCGCGGCGTTCGGCTCGCAGCCCGGCACGGGCGCAGTGCGGGAGGAGTACTTCAAGATCGTGCAGGCGCTCGGCGGCGAGTTCCACGTGCTGCTCGACGTTCCGCTCGAGGAGTTGGCGCGGCTGACGCGGCCGCGCGTGGTCGAGGGCGTGCGTCGGGTGCGCGACGGGCAGGTGTCGATCCGTCCCGGCTACGACGGCGTCTTCGGCGAGATTCACGTATTCGGAGGAGCGGCGGACGAAGAACGCCGTGCCGCGGCAGCGGCGCAGCCGGCCCAGACCAGCCTCTTCTGAATCCGCCGAGCTCAGTGGGGCTGCCACTGGGCCCGAGGCGCGAGCCGGGACGCGACGCCTCCCGATACGGTCCTCGAAGCGCCCGGCCGTGGTGCTGCACCCCGGGCGCGACGCGCGGCTGCGTGCCGGCCACCTGTGGGTCTACCGCGCCGAGATCGCGCGTCTTGTCGGCGAGGCGGAGGACGGCGAGACGGTCACGGTGCTGGACGCCGCCGGCCGTCAC
Source organism: bacterium (assembly GCA_035308905.1). Taxonomy (NCBI): domain Bacteria; species bacterium. Next base: position 52,629 of record DATGFS010000023.1, read on the forward strand.
CTCGGCACCGGTTTTCTCAACACCCGCTCGCTCATCACGGTCCGTCTGCTCACCACCTCGGACCGCGACCTGGACGAGGCCTTTTTTCGCGAACGCCTCGAGCGCGCGGCCGCGTTTCGCCGCGGCGTCGTCGCCGACACCACCGCGTACCGTCTCGTCTTCGGCGAGAGCGATCTGCTGCCCGGCCTGATCGTCGACCGGTACGCCGGCACGCTCGTCGTGCAGACGCTGACCGCCGGCATGGACCGCCGCCGGGAGATGCTCGCGCGGCTGCTCCTGGAGCTGACCGGGGCCGGCTCCGTCTACGCCCGCAACGACCCCGCGGTCCGCCGGCTCGAAGGGCTGCCCCGCGAAACGGGGTGGGTGATTCCGCCGCGGGGCGGAGAGACCGGGGAAGCGCCGGCCGGTGACGGCCCGATCGAGGTGGCGATCGACGAATCGGGCGCGTCGTTCGTGGTGGACGTGGCCGGCGGACAAAAAACGGGCTTCTTTCTCGACCAGCGCGAGAACCGCGTGTACGCAGCCGGCCTCGTCCGCGGCGAGGTGCTCGACGTCTTCGCCTATACCGGCGCGTGGGCGGTGCACGCCGCCCGCCGGGGCGCGGAGGTGACCGCGGTCGAGATCTCGGAGCGGGCCGCCGCCGCGATCGCCCGGCACGCCGCGCTGAACGGCGTGGGAGACCGGTGCCGGGTGGTCACGGCGAACGCCTTCGACGAGCTGCGCCGCCTGGACCGCGCCCGGGCCCGGTTCGACGCCGTCATCCTGGATCCGCCGGCGTTTGTGAAGACGCGCGCCGCGCTCGAGGGCGGTCTCGCCGGGTACAAGGAGATCAACCTTAGGGCCCTCAAGGTGCTGCGCCCGGGAGGATGGCTGGTGACCTGCTCGTGCTCATACCACGTTGCCGAGGCCATGCTGGAGGCCGTGGTCCTCGACGCCGCCCGCGACGCCGGCCGCTGGGTGCGCCTCGCCGAGCGGCGGTCCCAGGCGCGCGACCATCCGGTCTCGCTCGGGGTGCCCGAGACGCGCTACCTGAAATGCCTGATTTTAGAGGTGGAGTAGGAAGCCGTTGCAGGGCAGGGCGGGAAAACCTATAATAATGGTAGCGATGCTTCGCCGATATCGGTGGACTCGACGGGAGGAGAACCCGCGCGGTTCTCCTCCTTGTCTTTTTGAGGCTCGCCGCCCGGGGGCATCGAGAACGAACCGGTGAGGTGACAGATGGTGGTCGCGAGCCACCAGATCCGGATTACCGACAACCTGGACCTCCTGCTCGAAATCCTGCCGCCGGAGATTCGCCGGCAGATCGAACTGCAGGCCGATCTCGACACGCTGCTGGAGATTGTGCTCGACCTGGGCCGGGAACCGGAGGCGCGATTCCCGGAGCGGGTGGTTCGAATCTCGGACGGATTCGTGGCGCGCGAGGACCTGCATCACGTCGCGAGCCGCGTGGGCGCCTTCGGAAAGGACAACCGCGCCGGCATCGAGCGCACGCTCCACCGGATCTCGGCGATCCGCAACCGGGCCGGCGACGTCATCGGGCTCACCCTGCGGGTCGGCCGCGCGGTGTTCGGGACGGTGGACATCGTGCGCGACGTGATCGAGGCGGGCCAGAGCGTGCTGCTGGTCGGACGTCCCGGCGTCGGCAAGACGACGCTGCTGCGCGAGGCCGCGCGCGTGCTCTCGGACGAGGCCGGCAAGCGTGTCGTGGTCGTCGACACCAGCAACGAGATCGCCGGCGACGGCGACATTCCGCACCCCGGCATCGGCCGGGCGCGCCGCATGCAGGTCCCGTACCCCGAACTGCAGCACGCGGTCATGATCGAGGCCGTCGAGAACCACATGCCCGAGGTGATCGTGATCGACGAGATCGGCACGGAAGCGGAAGCGCAGGCCGCCCGCACGATCGCCGAGCGCGGGGTGCAGCTGATCGCGACCGCGCACGGGAACACGCTCGACAACCTGCTGCAGAACCCGACCCTGTCCGACCTGGTCGGCGGCATCCAGGCGGTGACGCTCGGCGACGAGGAAGCGCGCCGCCGCGGCACCCAAAAGACGGTGCTCGAACGCAAGGCGCCGCCGACGTTCGACGTCGTGATCGAGATCCAGGACAAGGACCGGCTCGCCGTGCACCACGACGTGGCGCACGTGGTCGACCGGTTCCTGCGCGGCGCCCTGCCGAGGCCGGAGATCCGCACGCGGACCCCGGAGGGCGAAGTGCGCATCACCAGCGGCGAGGTTGCCGCGCAGGCGGCGGCCGCCTCGACGAACGGCCACGGCCATGCCGCTCCGGTTGCGCCGCCGCAGAAGATCGTGCGCATCTACCCGTATGCGGTGAGCCGCAACCGGCTCGAGCGGGCGATCCGGGAGCTGCGGGTGCCGGCGATGATCGCCGACGCGCTGCACGACGCCGACGTGCTGCTCACGCTCAAGTCGCAGGAGCGCCGGCAGCCGAAGCGGCTGCGCGAGGCGGGCCACCGCGGCCTGCCGACGCACATCATCAAGAGCAACACGCTGTCGCAGATCGAGACCGTGCTGCGCGAGATTTTCGGCGTGCAGGACCGCATGAGCCCCGAGGAGCAGGCGATGCGGGAGGCGGAGGAGGCGATCTCCGAGGTCATGGCCGCGGCGCAGCCGGTGGAGCTCGGTCCCCAGAACTCCTACCTGCGGCGGCTGCAGCACCAGCTGATCCAACGCTACGGTCTCGCGTCCGAGAGCAAGGGCACCGATCCGTTCCGTCGCGTGGTGATCTATCCCCAGTAGTTCCGACCGCCGGACGGCCGAGGCCCCCGGCCGATTCGTGACGCTCGAGGGGCCGGACGGCGCGGGAAAGACGACGCAGGCGGCGTTGCTCGTGGAGCACCTGCGCGCGGCCGGGCACGAGGTGGTCGCGCTGCGCGAGCCGGGCGGAACGGCGATCGGCGAACAGATCCGGTCGCTCTTGATCGATCCGCGCCACGCCGAGCTCGCCCCCCGGACGGAGATGCTCCTCTTCGCCGCCTCGCGCGCGCAGCTCGTCGCCGAGGTCATCGGGCCGGCGCTGGCCCGGGGACGGATCGTCGTCTGCGAGCGCTACCTCGACGCGTCTCTCGCCTATCAAGGGGTGGCGCGCGGCCTCGGCGTGGACCTGGTGCGGACCGTCAACGACGCCGCGACCGGCGCGCTCCGGCCGGATCTCACCCTCCTGCTCGACCTCGATCCGGAGACCGGGCTGCGGCGCGCCCGCGCGGCGTCCCGCCTGCGCGGGACTAGCCAGCGGGATGCGCTGGCGTCGGCGGGCGCGGGGTCCGAGGGGTGGGAGGGTGGCGACCGGATGGAGCGGGAGACGCTGGCGTTCCATGCCCGCGTTCGGGAGGGGTTTCTGGCGCTTGCCAGAATTGAGCCGCAGCGCATCCGGGTGGTCGACGCGCGCCGGCCCGTCGTGGACGTTCAGCGGGAGATTACGGCGGCAGTCGACGGACTGCTCCGGGCAGAGCGTCGCGCGGGAGGGGCTTCGTGAAGCTGATCCTGGCGATCGTGCAGGAAAAGGACCAGCGCCGGCTCATGGAAGGCCTCGTCGCCGCCGAATTTCAGGCCACGATGCTGGCCAGTACGGGCGGGTTCCTCCGCGAGGGCAACGCGACCATCCTGATCGGCGTCGAGGAAAACCGCGTCGACGATGTGATGGCCGTGATTCAAAAGTTCTGCCACGTCCGCGAGCAGCTGGTCAGTCCGCTGCCTCCCGTCGTCGAGCCCGTCGATTCGTACATCTCGTATCCGGTCAAGGTGCAGGTCGGGGGCGCGATCGTGTTCGTCCTGGACGTTGAGCGGATGGTGAAGGTCTAAGGCCGCACCCCGTGTTTTTTCGCGAACTGATCGGCCAGCGCGACGCCCGCGCGGTGCTGCAGGGGGCCCTCCGAAGCGGATGCGTGGCCCACGCGTACCTCTTTGTGGGCCCGGAAGGCGTCGGCCGCCGCGCCGCCGCGCTCGCCTTCGCCCAGGCCCTGCTCTGCGCGACCGGCTTCAATGACATGGTGGCCGGCGAGTCCGCCGACAGGCGGTCCGCCGGCGGAGACGACGCCTGCGGCACGTGCGCGGCGTGCCGGAAGGTCGCCGCGGGCGCGCACCCGGATCTCCGCATCATCGCCCCCGGGGGACGCACCGAGTCCGGCGCCGAGCGCCGCGCCGTCGGAATCGAGCAGATCCGCGATCTCAAGCGCGAGGCGTCCTACCCGCCCTACGAGGCCCGATGGAAGGTGTTCATCATCGAGGACGCGGAGGCGATGCGCGCCGAGGCGGCCAACAGCCTGCTCAAGGTGCTCGAAGAGCCGCCCGCGCAGAGCGTGATCATCCTCATCTCCGAGTCCGCCTCGGCGCTCCTGCCGACGATCGTGTCCCGCTCCCAGATTGTGCGCTTCACATTCGTGCCGGCGGCGGAGATCGCCGCGGCCCTGACCGAGCGCGCCGGCGTTCCCGCGGCGCAGGCGCCGTTCCTCGGCGCGCTGGCCGGCGGACGGCCGGGGCTCGCGCTGCGGGAGTCGGCGGAGGGCGGGGCGGCGCTGGAGTTCCGCCAGGACGTGGTGAAGACGCTTGGAGCGGTCGCCGGCGGCGGACCGGTCAGGCGGCTCGAGGCCGCGGAAGCGGTCTCACGGCAGAAGGACGAGATCAACCGCTGGCTCGACACCGCCCTGCTCTGGATCCGCGACGTGGCGGTCTGGCAGGCGGCGCACGACCCGGCGCTGCTCGTGAACCTCGACCGCCGCGATCAGATCGCGGCGTGGGCCGAGCGCGCGAGGCCGGAGGGTGTGCGGCACGCGGCCGCGGCGATCGAGGGCGCCAAGACAAATTTGCAGCACAATGTCAACCCGCGCCTGGTCCTGGAGCATCTGTTTGCCGGCATCCACCTCGCGCCGGCCGACAAGCGGCCGGCAACCATGTAATTAAAGCCGGCCGACAATGGGCCTGCGGTGCGAGCCACGAGCGCGCCCGTTAGTGGATCGCGAGCCGAAGCAGGAAGAACAACACCGCCGCCGCCAGCACGATAAGCCACCACGGGATGGGGCGCCGCGGGCGCGCGGCGGCGCCCGGGTTCGCGCACGCCTCGCAGAAGTTTCCCGTCGAGAGCCGGACGAGGCATTCGGGGCACAGCGCCTTGCCGCAGCGCGAACAGTAGCCGAGCGCCGCGCGGTCGGGATGGTTGACGCACTTCATCGTGCGCGCACCGCCCTTCGCGGCGGCCGGCCCGTCCGCGTCGCGAGGCGCCGCCCGGGCATGCCGGCGGAGAGCAGGGCCCTCGCGCGCAGCGCCTTCAGCGTCATCACGTTGCGCCGGTCCGGGCCCTCGCGGTCGAACCCCGGCGTCTCGATGAGGCCGGGCAGATCGCGGAGCGCCGGATGGCCGAAGACGGCCCGGAACCCGTCGCGGCCGATCCCGCCTTCGCCGATGTTCTCGTGGCGGTCGAGCCGCGAGCCGAGCGCGCTCTTCGAGTCGTTGAAGTGCAGCACGCGCAGCCGCGTGAGGCCCACCTGCCGGTCGAAGGCGTCCACCATCGCGGCGACGCCCTCCGGCGTGCGAATGTCCCACCCGGCGGCGAAGAGGTGCGCGGTGTCGAGACATACGCCGAGCCGCGGGCTCCGCCCCGCGGCGTCGAGGACGTCGCGCAGCTGCTCGAAGGTACCCCCGATCGTGCCGCCGGCGCTGCCTTCCAGCAGCACCATCGCCTCCGATGAGCGCGTGAGCACGGTGCGCAGCGCGAGCGCCACGCGGTCGCAGCATTCGTCCCAGCCCGCGCCCCGCGTGCTGCCGAGATGCGTGATCGCCGCAAGCCCGCCGAGCGCATCCATGCCGCGCACCGTGTGCGCGAGCGAGTCGATGGACCGGCGGAACAACTCGGGATCGGCGGTGGCGAAATTGACGAGGTACGAGGCGTGCGCGACCAGCGGGTCCAGCCCGGCCCGCGCGCGGCGGCGCCGGAATTCAGCGATGTCGGCGGGATCGTACTCGATGAGGCGCCACTGCCGCGGGCTGCCGACGAAGATCTGCAGGCATTCGCAGCCGATCGCGGTCGCCCGCGGGACCGCCTCGTAGACGCGGCCGGCGACGGAGACGTGCGCGCCGATCGGCATATCGGGGGCTTCGCGGAGGATCGACGTTTGGACCTCCCGAACCTGCGCACCATGTCCCCGCGCGCGCGCATCGCGGCCGATCTCTCGCTGGCGGCCGTCGCCGTCGTGTGGGGCACGACGTTTCCGCTCGGCAAGCTGGTGCTGCGGCACCTCGGGCCGTTTCAATATCTCGCGCTGCGCTTCGGCCTGGCCGCGGTGCTGATGGCGCCGCTCGCGTGGCGCGAGCGCGGACGCCTCACCCTCGACGGGATGCGCGCGGGCCTGCTGGCCGGCGCCGCACTGTTCGCCGGATACGCGCTGCAGACGGTCGGGCTCCGGTCCACGACCGCCGGCAACGCCGGTCTTATCACGGGCCTGAACGTCGTCATGATTCCCCTGATGCTGCTGGTCTGGCGCCGGCGCGCGCCGAGCCGGACGCTCGCCGCCGCGGTGCTGCTCGCGGTGGCGGGGTTGTGGCTCCTGCTGTGGCAGGGCGGACGGTTGGGCGCCGGCGACGCGCTCGTACTCGGCTGCGCCGCGGCGCTCGCGCTGCAGGTGATCATTGTCGGACAGGCCGCGGCGTCGGTGCCGGCCGCGGCGTTTGCCTGCGTGCAAATCGCGACGGTCGCCGCGCTGGCGGGCGCCTGGGCCGTGGCCGCGGAACCGGCTCCGGCGGCGGTGCCGGCGGCGGTCGGCGGCGCGATCGTCTTCATGGCGGTCGCGGCGACGCTCGGCGCGTACGTCGTGCAGGCGTGGGTGCAGCGAATCGTGTCGCCGACGCGCACCGGCCTGTTGTTCACCCTCGAGCCGGTCGCGGCGGTGGGCTTCGGCGTCGCGTGGCTCGGCGAGCCGTTCGGACCGCGCCAGGCCGCCGGGGCGGCGGCGATCTTGTTAAGCGTCGTGATCGGCGAGCTGGGGCGTGATCGGGAATGGGCGGGCCGGGCCGGCCGCGAGGCGGCGCCGGCGGGCATCACCGTCGACAAAGGAGGACGGTTCCATGGCATCGCGTGAGCGGCGCGGATTTACCACGACCGCGATCCACGGGGGGCGGATCGAAGACGCCAACAAGTCCGTCGTCGCGCCGATCTATCAGACGGCGACCTTCAAATACGACAGCGTCGAAGACGGCGCGCGCCTCGCCGCGGAGAAGGGCCCCGGTTACATCTACACGCGGTGGGGCAATCCGACGACGGATCTCTTCGAGCAGAAGGTCGCGCTGCTCGAGGGCGCCGAGGGGGCGCTGGCCGCGTCGTCCGGCATGGCGGCGATCGCCACGGCCGTCGTAGGCTCGCTCAAGGCCGGCGATCACCTCATCGCGCCGAAGGCCGTGTACCAGGCGGCGTTCCAGCTCTTTACCGGCGTGCTGCCGAGGTTCGGGGTCGAGGCCACGGTGCTCGACGATCCCGACGTGTCCGCGTACGAGCGGGCGCTCAGGCCGAGCACGCGCCTGCTCTACGTCGAAACGCCGAACAACCCGCTGCTCGGCATCATCGATATCGCCGGCGTGGCGGCGCTCGCGCGCGCCCACGGGGCGCGCACGGTGGCCGACAACACATTTGCGACGCCGTACAACCAGCAGCCGCTCGCGCTCGGCGTCGATCTCGTCTGTCACAGCGCGACAAAATATCTCGGCGGGCATCACGACGTCACGGCCGGCGTGATCGCCGGCTCGCGCGAAGCCCTCCGGCCGTGCGTGGGAGCGCTGCGTGTCTTCGGCGGCGTCCTCGACCCGTTCGCGGCCTTCCTGCTGATCCGCGGCGTCGCGACGCTTGGGCTGCGCGTGGAACGGCACAACGCAAACGCGCTCGCGCTGGCGCGGCACTTGAGCGCGCACCCGAAGGTCGCCAAGGTGCACTATCCGGGTCTGCCGGGGCACCCGCGCCACGAGATCGCCGCACGGCAGATGCCCGGCGGGTTCGGCGGCATGATGAGCATCGAAGTAGCCGGCAACGTCGCCGCCGGCGCGCGCTGCGTCGAGGCGCTGCGCGTCGCGAAGCTGGCGGTGAGCCTCGGCGGGATCAGCACGCTCGTCACCCACCCGGCGTCGACCACGAGCGTCAACATGCCGCGGGAGATCCGGCTCGCCGCGGGCATCAGCGACGGGCTGATCCGGATCTCGGTCGGGATCGAGGACGTGGACGATCTGATCGACGACTTCACCCAGGCGCTCGACAAAGTCTAGTCCGGGCCACGCCGCCCTCAGCGGGCAGGTTCCGCTTGACTTTCATTCCCATATAAGAATATAATGTTCCCGCGATGCCGAGAGCGGCGACAACGACCGACGTGTTCAACGCGATCGCCGAGCCGCGGCGGCGTGAGATCGTCGACGCGCTCCTCGACGGCCGGGCCCACACGGTCGGGGAGGTCGTCGACCGGCTCCGGATTCCGCAGCCGTCGGTCTCGAAGCATCTCGGCGTCCTTCGGAAAGTGGGAATCGTCTCAGTGAACAAGTCCGGCCGGCGCCGTCTCTATCGGCTCAACGCGGAGGAGTTGAAGCCGGTCCACGATTGGGTGCAGACCTACGCGCGGCTTTGGGAGCACCAACTCCACCGGATCAAGGAGCGGGCCGAGCAGGCGGCGCGCGAACGAGCGGGGCACAAACGCGAACGACCAGCACACGAGGAGGGATGACCGTGGTGACGACCGCGTCAGAGCTGTCGGTTCAGACGTTCGAGGTGGCGAAAGAAGAGACGATCGCGGCGCCGATCGAGATCGTGTTCGAGACGATGCTTGAGCAGCTGGGCCCGTCGTTCGAGCCCGCCGAAGGGATGTCCCTGCACATGGTGCTCGAGGCGTGGCCGGGCGGCCGCTGGTACCGGGATCTCGGGAACAAGGCGGGCCATCTGTGGGGGCACGTGCAGGTCATCAAGCCGCCGAGCCTCCTGGAAATCTATGGGCCGCTGGCGATGTCCTATCCCGCGGTCTCGCACGTGCAGTGCCGGCTGACCGCGGACGGCGACCGGACGCGCCTCAAGTTTGTCCACCGCGCGATGGCATACGCGCCCGAGCCCCGCGACGATTTCGCCCAGGGCTGGGCCCGCGTGCTGACGAGCATTCGTGAAGCCGCCGAGCGCCGGCGCGCATCCGGTGAGGGACGCTAGATGGCGGAGCGTCACAGGGTCGTCCCCCACGCCACGTGGCTCGAGGCGCGACGAAGGTTCCTGAGCAAAGAAAAGGCGTTCACGCGGCTGCGCGACCGGCTCAACCGGGAGCGCCGCAGCCTGCCGTGGGAGCAAGTGGACAAGGCGTACGTCTTCGAGGGGCCGGACGGGAAGGAGACGCTCGCGCACCTCTTCGACGGCCGGCACCAGCTCGTTGTCTACCACTTCATGTTCGCCCCGGAGTGGGACGCCGGGTGCCCGCACTGCTCGTTCTGGGCGGACAACTTCGACGACAACGTCGTGCACCTGGCCCACCGGGACGTCACGATGGTCGCGATCTCGCGCGCACCGTATCGCAAGCTCGCGGCCTACAAGAAGCGGATGGGCTGGAGCTTCAGATGGCTCTCGTCGTCCGGCACCGACTTCAATTTCGACTACCAGGCCTCGTTCCGGCCGGCAGACCTGGCCAAGAGGCGCGCGTTGTACAACTTCAAGGTGCAAGATCCGGGCTTCTCGGACCGCGAGGGGGTGAGCGTCTTCGTCAAAGGTCCGCGAGGCGCCGTTTTTCATACCTACTCGACGTACGCCCGCGGCATCGACATGCTGAATACCGCCTACCACTACCTCGATCTCGTACCGAAGGGCCGCGATGAAGCCGGCCACGCCTTTTCGCAGTTCTGGGTTCGGCGGCACGACGAATACGACCGGCGGACCGGCCGGCGATAGGAGGGCGCGATGTCGGAACCGCACCGCGTCATGTCCCGCGAGATGAGTACGGCCGACAACTGGCAGGGCAGCGCCGGGCCGGCCCTCGCGGGTCTCGCCGGCGTCGCCGGCGCCGCGTGGATCTACCTGGCCACCGGCGCCGGGCTGGGCTCAGCTATGCGCGGGACGGACATGGCCGGCGGCGGCATGATGCCGATGGCGCCGGCCTGGACACCCGGCTACGCGGTGGTGATGCTCAGTATGTGGATCGTCATGATGACCGCGATGATGCTGCCGACTTCGACGTTCGCCGTGCTCAGGGTTGCCGGCCGGGCAGGCATCGAGCGCGCGGCGGGGTTCGCGGCCGGCTACCTCGCGATCTGGGCGGGGTTCGGCGCCGCGGCAGCCTCGCTCCAATGGGCGCTCGACTCGGCGCATCTTCTCTCGGGGGCGATGGCGCTCCAAAATGCGGCGCTCGCCGGCCTCGTGACGGCGGCCGTCGGAGTGTACCAGTTGACCCCGCTCAAGCGCGCGTGCCTGGAGCGCTGCCGCGCGCTGGACGGTTGTCTGGCGAGGGTCGAGGCCCGGCGGCCGTGGGGCTCGGTGGGGTCCGGGCTCCATTACGGCGTCTCGTGTCTCGGCTGCTGCGCAGCGTTGATGGGCCTGCTGTTTGTCGGCGGCCTGATGAGTATCCCGTGGGTGGCCGCGATCGCGGTCTGGGTGCTGGCCGAAAAAACCCTGCCCTGGGGCGGCCGCGTCGCGCGGCTCGGCGGGGCCGGGCTCATTGCTGCGGGGGCTGTGGCGTTCGCGATCGCTCTGGCCCACGCGTGAGCAGGAGGAGAGCAACAATGACTACGCACAAGACCGGCACACGTGAAGAGTGGCTGGCGGCCCGGCTGGATCTGCTCGGGGCCGAGAAAGAGCTGACGCGACGCAGCGACGAGGTGGCCCGGCGGCGGCAGGAGCTGCCCTGGGTTCGAATCGACAAGGAGTACCGTTTCGAGACCGACGACGGCACCGCGTCCCTCGCCGATCTCTTCAGGGGACGGTCGCAGCTGCTCATTTATCACTTCATGTTCGGCCCCGACTACACGGGCGGGTGTCCGTCCTGCTCATCGATCGCGGACGGGTTCGGCGGCTTCGTCATCCATCTGGCCAACCACGATGTGACGCTCGCGGCGGTGTCGCGGGCGCCGCTCGCAAAGCTGCAGGCGTACAAGCGGCGGATGGGGTGGGCGTTCCCCTGGGCGTCCTCACTGGGCAGCGACTTCAACTTCGACTTCAAGGTCGAGGTCACCGAAGAGCAACAGCGCGAGGGACGCATCGAATACAACTACCGGCGTGAGGCGCCGGCACGCGAACCGCTCGCAGGGAAGACCGTTCGACAGTGGGAGTCGCCGGTCGCGAAGGTCGCCGCCATGACCGGGACCGACGTGGCCACGTACACGCGCGAGAGGCCGGGCATGAGCGCGTTCGCGCTCGAGGACGGCGTCGTCTATCACACCTATTCCACGTATGCGCGCGGACTGGACGGCCTCTGGGGCATGTACCAGTGGCTCGACCGCGCCCCCAAGGGCCGCAACGAGTCCGGCATCTGGTTTCGCCGCCACGACGAGTACCCGTCGTGATCCGCAGGGGACCGCGAGACGACAAGGAGTGGTGCGTAGATGGATGATCGTGTACTGATCCAGCAGCAGTTGGGCGCGAGCCGCGGGATTCTCAAGCACAGCGTAGGGGACATTTCCGACGATGAGGCGCGCCGGATCTCGATTCCAACGTTATCTCCGATCATCTGGCAGGTGGGGCACCTCGCGGTGACCAACGTGGGCTTCGTCAAGCGGGCGGGCATCGAGCCGATTCCGTCGCTTCCCGCGACGTACCGCGGTCTCTTCGAGGGGGGGACCGGCGGCGCGGCGGACTACCCGCCGCTCGAGGCAATTATGCGCGTGTTCGACGACACGCACGAGGCCCTGCTCGGCGCGGTTGCCGCGGCCGACTTGGACGCCGCAAACGAAGGACCAAGGGGAGTTTGGAACAGCGTGGGCGAGTTGTTCGCCTTTTCCGTCAACCACCGCTGGTACCACATCGGCAAAATCAATTCGCTGCGCGCGCTGCTCGGAAAACCCCGGCTGTTTGGATAGCCCGCGTTCGCGGGCTCCGCGCAGGGGCTACGCGCGGCGCGCCGGCTCGGCGCCGTTCCACGCTCGGATCAGCGGCGGAATCTCGTCCAGGCGCGTGACGGTGGCGGTCGGCCGGGCCCGCGCCGCGTACCGCGGATTGTCCGGGTTGGGTTCGATGTCGACGAGGATCGAGCGCATGCCCACGGTGTTCGCGCCGAGGATGTCGGCGCCGAGGGTGTCCCCGATCATCACCGCGGCGTCCGGCTCGATCTTCCAGCCTTCCAGTACGTGCCGGAAGATGCCGGCGTGCGGCTTTGGGCGGCCGAAGCCCATCGAGGTGACGATCGGGTCGAAGTAGCGGTCGATACCGTGCCGCCGCGCGATGTCGACCACCAGCCGGTGGCTCGTGGCGTTGCTGATCATGCCGAGCCGCAGCCCCATTCCGGCGAGCGCCTCGAGCGTCTCTGCCGCCGACGGATAGAGCCTGCTCATCGTGACCTCCGGCTCAAAGAAGACCGCTTCGGCCTGGGACAGCGTCAGGTCGGTGGCGTCGAGCCCGACCGCGGCGAACGCCTCGGCAAACGAGGCCGTCGCGGCGACCTCGACCAGTTCTGCTTCCGAGCGCTTCCAGCCGGCGAGCCGGATGTCGAGCAGGCGCGCGGCGAACGTCTCCGGGTCGCCGCAGCCGCAGTCGGAGGCGGCGAAGGACGCGAGCGCGGCGCACTTCACGCGTTCGAGCTCGAGGCCGGTGCGCCGGATGAGCGTGCTGCCGAGGTCGAAGATCGCGCCGCGGATCATGCGCGTCTCGTACGCTGCCGGAGGGGAACCGTCCTTTGTCCCCGAATACGGCGGCGCATCCCATGACCTCGGTTCCTCCACGTTCGTCCCGGCGGCGGCTTCGCGTCGCCGTATTATTTGGCGGTCCGTCCGCGGAGCGCCAGGTTTCGTTGTGGAGCGGCGAGCGGGTGCTGGGGTCGCTCGATCCGGCGACGTACGACGCGCTGCCGGTCGAGATCACGGCCGAGGGGAAGTGGCTGCCGCGGCCCGATCTGTTGAAGCTGCCCGCGCCCGCCCCGGATCCGTCCGCCGCACCCGCCGGCCGTGCGCTGTCGCCGGTGCCGTCGCTCGGCGCGGCCTCTCACCACATCGACGAGGTCGTGCGCGAAGGCGAGATCGACGTGGTCTTCGTCGCGCTCCACGGACCGTACGGTGAGGACGGCACCGTCCAGGGCCTGCTCGAGCTGCTCGGCCTTCCGTACACCGGTTCCGGCGTGCTCGCGAGCGCCTTGGCGATGGACAAGCTTCGCAGCCGGCAGGTGCTGCAGGCGAGCGGCCTGCCGGTGCCGGCGTGGATTCTGCTCGACGGCGAGCGGTGGCCGGCCGTCCGCGAGGAGTTTGCGGCCCGCGTCGCGCGCGATCTCGGGTATCCCTGCGTCGTCAAGCCCAACGCGCAGGGGTCCAGCATCGGGGTGACGATCGTGCGCGAGGAATCCGCGCTCGATGCCGCGGTCGAAGAGGCGCTCGCGTACGGCAACGTGGTGCTGGTGGAAGAGTATCTGCGCGGCACGGAGTTGACGTGCGGCATCCTCGAAGACGCGGACACCGGCGTCCCGCAGGCCCTTCCCGTCATCGAGATCGTCCCGAAGCGCGAGTTCTTCACGTACGAGGCGAAGTATCAGGGCGCGTCCGAAGAGATCTGTCCGGCGCGCATCTCCGGGGCGGCCGCGGCGAAGGCGCAGGACCTGGCGCTGCGCGCCCATCAGGTGCTCGGCTGCGAGGGGTTCTCGCGCGTGGATCTGTTCCTGTCCGGCACCGACGTCGTCGTGCTGGAGGTCAACACCATCCCGGGACTGACCGAGGGCAGCCTGATCCCGCTCGCCGCGCGCGCCGCGGGGATCGAGTATGCGGAGCTGCTGCACCGGATGATCGCCGCGGCCCTGCGCCGCGACCGCGCGCGCCGGCGCACCCGGCCCGCCGGCGGCCACGATCGTCCGGCCGGCGGAACCTGATCGTGGCGCGTCTCCGCCGCGACGAATACGTGCGCTCGCACGCGCTGGGGAACGACTATCTCGTCGTCGATCCCCGCACGTTCTCGGTGCGGCTGACGCCCGAGCGGATCCGCGAGATCTGCGACCGCCACCAGGGCGTCGGGTCGGACGGGATCCTGACGCTCGAGCGCAGCCGGCGGGCGGACGTCGGCCTCCGGATCTTCAATCCGGACGGCAGCGAGGCCGAGAAGAGCGGCAACGGCATCCGGATCTTCGCGAAGTGCCTGTGGGATCACGGCTATCTGCGCCGCCGTGCGTTCTCGATCGAGACGAAGGGCGGGATCGTCGGGGTGACCCTCGACGTGCGCGGCCGCGCCGTCCGGTCGATCACCGCGGAGATGGGGCGGGCGACGTTCCGCAGCGGGGAGATTCCCGCGACGGGGCCGGATCGCGAGATCGTCGGCGAGCCGGTCGAGGCCGCGGGCGAGCGGCTCCTGATCACCGCGGTGTCGGTCGGCAACCCGCACTGCGTCGTGTTCGTCGACGATCCGGCGGCGGTCGATCTGCCCCGCCTCGGGCCGGCCTTGGAGCATCATCCGATGTTTCCGAACCGCATCAACGTCCAGTTCGTGCGCGTGGACTCGCCCCGCAAGGTCACGATCCGGATCTGGGAGCGCGGCGCCGGCGAGACGATGGCGTCCGGCAGCAGCTCGAGCGCGGTCGCCGCGGCCTGCGTCCGGCAGGGTCGCACCGGACGCGACCTGGCGGTGCACAGTCCCGGCGGGGTGCTCCGCGTGGAAGTGGGCGCGGACTACGCGCTGCGGCTCACGGGGCCCGTCGAAGAGGTCTCGCGCGGGACGCTGAGCCCGGACCTGCTGAGCCGGCTCCGGCGCGGGCGTTCACGACCATAGCCGCCGGGTGGAGGTGACGTGATGGCGCGCATTCTGTACACGGTCCTCGACGGGCTCGGGGATCGGCCGGTCCCGGCGCTCGGGAACCGCACCCCGCTCGAGGCGGCGGCCGTGCCGTTTCTCGGGGCCCTGACACTCGACGGTCGCACGGGCTTGGTGCAGACGGTCGGCAAGGGAATCGCGCCGGAATCGGACGTCGCGGTGATGGCGATCCTCGGCTACGATCCATTTAAGTACCACACCGGCCGGGGGGTCTTCGAGGTGGTGGGCTCGGGGATGCGCTTTGCCGACGGAGACCTCGCGCTGCGCGGCAACTTCGCCACGGGCGGCGAGGGCCGGACGATCGTGGACCGGCGCGCCGGCCGCAATCTCACGACGGACGAGGCGCACGCGCTCGCGGATGCCGTGACCCGCGGGGTGCGGTTCTCGGCCGCGCCGGCCGAGGTTGAGGTGCGCGGCAGCGTCGCCCATCGGGCCGCGGTGGTGATGCGGCGCCGCGGCGGCCGCCTGTCGGCCAAGATCTCCAACACCGATCCGGCCTATGCCCGCGTCGAGGGTCTCGGGGTCGCGCGGGAGCACGCCGGCAACGAGGTCGAGGTCTGCGAGCCGCTCGACGAGAGCGAGGAGGCCAAGGTGGCCGCCGCGCTCGTCAACGAGTTCACGGAGCAGGCGCGGCGGATCCTCGACGCGCATCCGGTCAACGCGCGCCGCCGGGCGGACGGCAAACCGCCGGCCAACCTGATCCTCGTCCGCGACGCCGGGGATCACGCGCCGCAGCTGCCGCCGATCGCGGAGCGGTTCGGGGTGCGGTTCGGCTGTTTCGTGGAGATGCCGGTCGAGCGCGGCATCGCGGAACTGACCGGGATGCAGGTGATTCCGGTGCCGCCGAGCGGCGAGGACAAGGAACGGGTCTACCGAGAGTGGGCGCAGACCGCCGCGCGGGAGTACAAGAACTTCGACGGCCTCTACATGCACCTCAAGGGGCCCGACGAGCCTGGACACGACGGCCTGGCCGACGCGAAGCGCGCCGTGATCGAGCTGATCGACCGCGCGTTCTTCGGGACGCTCTTGGAGCACGTGCCGCTCGACGATGTCGTGATCGCGGTGACCGCCGACCACGCGACGCCGGTCACGCTCGGCAGGCACTCCGACGATCCGGTGCCGCTGCTCGTCGCGGGCGACGGTATCGAACCCGACGGGACGCGCGTCTTCAACGAGAAAGCCTGCGCGAAGGGCGCGCTCGGCACCCTCAAGGGGACCGATCTGATGCCGCTGTTCGTGCGGTTGGCGCGCGGCGGCGCCTAGGGGCTGCGAGCGGGTGCGATCAGGCGCGCTCCGCCAGCACCACGCACTCGACGTGATAGGTGTGGGGGAAGAGGTCGAGCGGCTGCGCATGCCGCACGACGTAGCCCTCGGCGATAAGCTCCCGGAGGTCCGGGGCGAGCGTCGTCGGGTTGCACGACACGTAGACGATCCGGGGCGCGCCCGCGGCGGCGATCTTGCGCATCACCCGGCCGCCCGCGCCGGAGCGCGGCGGATCGAGGATCAGCACGTCGGGCCGCCCGGCCCGTTCCACCAAGGCCGGTAACGCCAGCCGCACGTCGCCGCTCGCGAACTCCGCGTTGGCGATCCGGTTCAGGACGGCGTTGTCGCGGGCGGCGTCGATCGCCGGGGCGACGATCTCGATCCCGTAGACCCGCGCCGCCCGGCGGGCCAGCGCCAGCGAGAACGTGCCCACCCCGCAATAGAGGTCGAAGACGGTTTCGTCTCCGTGCAGGTCTGCGTCTGCCTCCACCACGCCGACGAGGTGCTCGGCCTGCGCGGTGTTGGTCTGGAAGAACGTTTCGAGGCCGATGCGGAACGTCAGGCCGGAGAGCACCTCGCGGATGTAAGGCTGTCCGGCGACGATCGTGACGTCGGTGAGCGGCACGCCGTCGGACGGTCCGGCGTTGACCCCGTGCGCGACGCTTGCGATCTCCGGCACGACGGCCAGCAGCCGGTCCGCGAGGCCTCGCAGTCCCGGCACCTCACGCGCGGTCGTGACGAGGGCGACCATCACCTCGCCGGTGCCCTTGGCCTCGCGGATCACGACCTGCCGCAGCATGCCCGTGCGGCTGCGCGGATCATAGCTCGACAGTCCCGACGTCCGTGCGAACGCGTCGACTTCCGAGAGAACGATATTGGCGCGCGGGGACTCGAGGTAGCATGTTTCGATGGGGACGATCTTGTCGAACGCGCCGCGCCGGTGCAGGCCCAGGCCGTCGGGATGAAACGAGAACTCCATCTTGTTGCGGTAGTACCACGGCGCCGCCATGCGGACGATCGGTCGCACCTCGACGTCGCGAAGCCCCCCGAGATGGGCGAGGCTTTCCCGCACAATCGCCTCTTTGGCCGCGGCCTGGGCGTCGTAGGTGACGTGCTGCCAGATGCACCCGCCGCACGGCCCGAAGTGCGGACAGGGCGCCGCCGTGCGGACGGGCGACGGGGATTCGATGCCGAGGAGGTCGGCCTCGCCGAAGCCGGCCTTCACCCGCCACAGCCGCGCGCGCACCCGATCGCCGGGCGCCGTATCCGGGACGAAGACGACGAAGCCGTCGAGCCGGCCCACGCCGCGGCCGCCGTAGGCGAGCCGGTCGATCGTGAGGGTGATCTCGTCGCCGCGGCGGGGCCGCGTCGCTGCCACAACCATCGCGAGCCATCATAGCAGACGCGCGAAGGGGATATAGGTAAGTGCATGGGCACCGGTCCGTTGCGCGGGCCCCGTGCGCGCACCCGGAGAAGGACCGGTCGGAGGTGAGGCCGCGTGGCGACACGACGCCGCACGGCGGTGGTGTGCGTGGTCGCGACGGCGATGCTGCTGGCGGCGGGCGCGGGAGGCTCGTCCGCCGCGGGGAAGCTCGGCGGGACCGTGAGCGTCCTCGGCACCTGGGGCGGGTCGGAGCTCGACAGCTTCAACGCCATGGTGAAGCCTTTCGAAGACCGCACGGGCGCGCACGTCGAGTTCCAGGGCACGCGGGATCTCAGCGCGGTCCTGCAGACTCGCGTCCAGGGCGGCAATCCGCCCGACGTGGCCGGGCTGCCGAACCCGGGCGCGCTTCCCGCCCTCGTGCGGTCCCACGCGCTCAAGCCGCTCGGCCGCGTCCTCGACATGACGCGCCTCGCGCGGGAGTATCCGGCGACGTGGCGCGACATCGGCCGGGTCGGCGGTGAACCCTACGCGATCGTCGTCAAGACGGCCCTCAAGGGGCTCGTCTGGTACGACCCCAAGACGCTTGCGGCCGAGCACGTCGCATTGCCGCAGACGTGGGCGGACATGCTCGCGATCACCGACCGGCTGGCCGGCCGTGGCACGAGCGCGTGGTGCCTCGGCCTCGGCAGCGGCGCGACGAGCGGCTGGCCGGCCACGGACTGGATCGACATGCTGCTGCTCCGCGCGGCCGGTCCGGCGGCGCACGACGCGTGGGTGCAGCACAAGATCACGTGGGACGCGGCGCCGGTGCGGCAGGCGTGGGAGCAGTTCGGGCGCATCGCCGCGAACCCGAAGTACGTTTACGGCGGCCCGCAGGCCGTGCTCGCGACCGATTTTGGCGAAGCGCCGTTCCCGATGTTCGCCAAACCGCCGCGCTGTCTGTTCCACCTCCAGGCGACGTTCATCGAGGACATCATTCAGAAGCAGTTTTCGTGGATCCGTCCCGGCGCCGACCTCGCGTTCGTGCCGATGCCGCGGATCGCGCCGCCGTACGCCGGGGTCGCGCAGATCGCGGGCGACGTGTTCGGCATGTTCCACGACACGCCGCAGGCGCGGGCGCTCATGCGGTACCTCGTGTCCGCGGAGGCCCAGGCGATTTGGGTGAAGCGGGGCGGAGCGCTGTCGCCGAACAAGAGCGTGCCGTTCGACGCCTACCCGGACGTGCTCAGCCGCCGGGCGGCGGAGCTCCTGGTGCGCGCGCCCGCGGCCCGCTTCGGCGCGGGCGACATGATGCCGCCGGAGATGACGGCGGCGTTCTATAAAGGGACGCTCGACTACGTCGCCCATCCGGATCAGCTGCGGGCAATCCTGGCACATCTCGAAGCCGTCGCGCGGGACGCCTACAAGTAGCCGGTGGGCACGCTGCTGCTCGCCGCGATCGCGCTGGCCGGCGCCCCGGCCGCGTCGGTAGCCTACATCCTGGCCGCCGAACTCGTGCTCGGCCGGCTGCCGGTCCGTTCGCGGCGGGCCCTGCGTCCGTGGGTCTGGCTGGCGCCGGCGCTGGTGTTCGTCGCCGTCTTTCTCGTCTACCCGACGCTCGACACGGTCGTGCTGAGCGTGCGCGACGCGACCGGCGCCGCGTGGATCGGGCTCGCCAACTACGTCTACGCGTTCGAGAGCCGAGAGGCGCTGATCGCGCTGCGCAACACCGTCGTCTGGCTGGTTCTCTTCACCGGCGTGGTCGTGGCGGGGGGCCTCGGGATCGCCGCGCTGGCGGAGCGCGTGCGATACGACGCCGCGGTGCGGGGCATCGTGTTCCTGCCGATGGCGCTGTCGTTCACGGCGGCGGGGGTGATCTGGAAGTTCGTCTATGAGTTCCGCCCGGCCGGCGCGCCGCAGATCGGCCTCATGAACGCGGCGCTCGGCGCCCTGCTGCCCGGCTTCGAGCCGCGGGCGTGGCTGGTCGGCGCCCCCTGGAACACGCTGTGTCTCATCGCCGTCGGCGTGTGGACCTGGGTCGGATTCGCCACGGTCGTGTTCGCCGCCGCGCTCAAGGCCGTGCCGGCCGAAATCGTGGAGGCCGCGCGCGTCGACGGCGCCGGCGAGTGGCGCGTGTTCTTGAATATCACGCTGCCGCTTCTCGGGCCGACCACCGGCGCGGTCGCCACGGCGATGGTCATCACGGCGCTCAAGGTCTTCGACGTGGTCTACGTGATGACGAGCGGCAACTTCGACACCGACGTCCTCGCGACGCGGATGTATCATGCGCTGTTCGTGGATCAGCAACTCGGCCGGGCGGCCGCCCTGGCGGTGATCCTGCTCGCCGCGACGGTGCCGGTCATGGCGGTCAACCTCCGCCGCCTGCGTCAATGACATCTTTGCCGGCGAGTCCGCCGGAGGCGGTCCGCCGGCGCGGCGACGCCGTCCGCTGATGCGCATCCTTCGCCGCGCCCCGGTGCACCTCGTCCTCTGGCTCATCTGCGCGGTGTGGCTCGCGCCCGTCGTGGGGCTGTTCGTCAGCTCGCTCCGCCCGGCCTCAGACGTGGCCGCGAGCGGCTGGTGGACCGTGTTCCGGCACCCCGCGTTCACGCCGGCCAACTACCGCGACGTGCTCACGGCCCAGGGCCTCGGCGCCGGGTTCTTCAACAGCATGGTCATCGCGGCGCCGGCGACGGCCATCCCGCTCTTGATCGCCGCATACGCCGCCTACGCGTTCGCGTGGATGGCGTTTCCGGGACGCGGCGCCCTGTTCGCGCTCATGGTGATGCTGCTGGTCGTCCCGCTGCAGACGACGCTCGTCCCGGTGCTGCGGCTCTTCACGGCCGCCGGGCTGACGGGCACATTTCCGGCGCTGTGGCTGGCGCACACCGGGTACGGGCTGCCGCTGGCCGTGTTTCTGCTGCGGAACTTCATCGGCGGGCTGCCGCCGGACGTGCTGGACTCCGCGGCCATCGACGGCGCCGGCGCGGCGCAGACGTTCTTTCGCGTGGTGCTGCCGCTGTCGCTGCCGGCGGTCGCCTCGCTCGCGATCTTCCAATTTCTCTGGGTGTGGAACGACCTGCTCGTGGCGCTCAGCTACCTCGGCGGGCGGCCGAGCGTGGCGCCGCTCACGGTCACGATCGCCGGTCTGGTGAGCTCGCTCGGGAGCGGCTGGCACCTGCTCACGGCCGCGGCGTTCGTCTCGATGGTGCTGCCGCTCGCCGTCTTTTTCACGCTGCAGCGGTACTTCGTCCGCGGGCTCGTCGCCGGCGCCGTGAAAGACTAGCGTAGGGTAGACGGCTTGACGGCCCACCGTCCCCGGCCCATAATGTGGTTGTTTGATGGTCCGACCACTGGGCCAGATCGGACCGGCTCAGTCCGGGGGCGATCGCCATCGCGCCAAGTACCGCGTCACCCATCCAGGCCGATCTTGGTCCCGTCAGGAAGACCAAGGTCTATGCCGAGGTCGCCGCGCAGATTCAGCGCCTGATCGCCGAGGGACGTCTCAAGCCCGGCGACAAGCTTCCCCCCGAACGTGAACTGGCGGAGATTTTCGGCGTCAGCCGCAGCTCCGTCCGCGATGCGATCCGCGTGCTC
Organism: bacterium; assembly: GCA_035308905.1. NCBI lineage: Bacteria > bacterium. The sequence continues at coordinate 73,799 of DATGFS010000023.1, forward strand.
GAGGTGCAGGGACTCGTCGAGCCCCGGCATGGGGACGGCACCCTCGTCCGCGAGATTCCGATCGATCGCCTCGTCCGGCCGCTCGCCGACGCGCTGACCGCCGGCAAGGACCGCCTCGCCGATCTGTTCGACATGCGCAAAATGCTCGAACCGCCGCTGGCTCGGGCCGCGGCGTTCCGGGCGACGGACGACGACGTGCGCGCGCTCGAGCAGATCGTGGAGCGCCAGACCCGGCGGGTCCGGGCCGGCGAACTCGCCCTCGAGGACGACAACGAGTTCCACTACCGCATCGCCACGGCCGCCAAGAACCAGGTCGTGCTGCGAACGATGGACGTGCTGATGGACCTGCTGCGCGACAGCCGCGCGCGCTCGCTGCAGGGTCCCGGCCGCGCCGAGAAGTCCCTCGAGGGCCATCGCCGGATACTGGACGCGATCCGCCGGCGGGATCCCGACGCCGCGGCGCAGCGCATGCGCGGGCACATCGAGGAGATCGAAGGAACGCTGTTTCCGGAGAGCCGTGCGGCAGGAGGCCGCGAAGCGGCCGGAGGTCCTGCGCGAGACGGGACAGAATCGCCGGCGGGTTCCCGAGGATGACGCGTCGGTAAGCAGCAGCGAGGAGGCAGGGGATGGGACGCACCATTTCGGTCGAAGTGATCTACCGGGGGATTTTTCAGACCAACCTCGCCAAGAACATCTGCCGCGGCATCGTGCTGGCGGCCCGTAAGGAAGGCAAGATCGGCATCGCATTCGGCCGCTACGGCGACTCGCCGCAGCGGAACGGCATTCCGGCGAAGAACTTCGCGATCGTCTCCCCGGACGAGGAAGAACTGCAGCTGAGCATGGCGCAGTACGAGCCGGCGGAGACCGACATCACGATCAACCTCGACGACATGCTCTGCAAGGGTGTGGAGTCCTGGGCGTGGTACGGCCTGCAGCCGATCAACGAGAAGGTCCGCGAGGACGCGGTGCTGCTCGTCACCTCGACGCTGCCGCCGGCCGAGCTGGTCAAGTTCTGCCACACGAAGAAGACGCCGTACCGTCTCGCGGTGCTCCCGGCGCTCCCGAGCTTCTCCGGCCTGTGGGTCTACAAGGACGACCACACGGACGCGCGGGTGCTCGGCGCGCTGCCGAAGCTGTGCCCCGACCTCGTGAGCCTCGACGCGATGCTGGCCGCGGTGAAAGAAGAGTGGAAAGACGAGCTCAAGGTCGCCTCCGCCCGCCGCGCGTACGAGTCCGTGACGACGCAGACCGTCCGGGCCGGCGAGGGCAACCCCGAGGTGCCGTACAGGTTCGACCTGCCGGGCTGGACGAAGATGCGCGAGGGCGTGACGATCGACGGCATGACCCTCGGCGAGCCGATCAAGTTCGGCGACCAGATCGGCGGCTACCGCCCGGCGCGCAACCCCTACTTCAAGAAGTACTCGACCCGCACGATGCGCCCGGTCATCGACTTCGACAAGTGCATCAAGTGCACGCTGTGCTGGCTGCAGTGTCCCGACTCGTGCTTCGACGTGACGCCCGATCAGACGTACGACCTCAACGCGGAGGCGTGCTGCGGCTGCGGGGTCTGCGAAGCGGTCTGTCCGGTCGACGACTGCGTGACCATGGTCAACGAGCAGGCGTTCACCGACAACAAGAGCCAGTGGGAGGCCTACAAGACCGACAAGAAGGCCTACGCAAAGTGGGTCGAGATCAAGATCAAGGACCGGCCGGAGCGCTCGCACGGCTTCCGGTACAAGGGTCAGTACCAACAGCAGGTCGCCCAGGCGGGGACCGGGACTTCCGGAGGTGAGGAGTAGTGGACGCGGAAAGCGCAACGGCCGTCCGGACGGCGGTCGCCGAGCAGGAGGCGCTGATCAGCGGCAGCGAGGCCGTCGCGGTCGCTTCCAAGCTCGCGGACGTCGACGTCATTACCGCGTACCCGATCCGGCCGTACGACACGATGATGCAGTTCGTGGCGAAGCAGATCGCCAACGGCGAGCAGGACGCCGAGTACATCGTCGCGGAGAGCGAGCACAGCCAGTTCGAGATCGCGAAGCACGCGAACGTCGTCGGCGCCCGGACGCTGTGCGGTTCGAGCGGCGTCGGCTGGTGCTACGCGTTCGAGGCGATCGCCGTCACGCCGGCGCTGCGCCTGCCGATGATCGCGATGGTCGGCAACCGCGCGCTCGACGATCCCGGCTCCTTCGGCACGGAGCACAACGACGCTCTCGCGGCGCGCGATCTCGGCTGGATGCACATCTGGGTCGATAGCGCGCAGGAGGCGCTCGACACCACACTGATCGCCTATCGGGTCGCGGAGGACCGGCGCGTGTATCTGCCGTGCGCGATCAGCACCGACGGCGCGTTCCTCACCCACTCGCAGTCGCTCGTCAAGATCCCGCCCAAGCAGTGGGTCGACGAATTCCTGCCCAAGTACGACCGCAAAGACCTTCGCCTGCATCCCGACAACCCGATCACCATCGCGCCGCAGGTCAACGAGGATTGGCTCATGGAGATCCGCCGACAGACCGACCAGGCGATGCGCAACGCGAGCGCCGTGATCGAGGAGGCGTACAAGGACTTCGAGCGGATCTTCCACCGCCGGGTCGAGAACCCGTTCTTCGAGGAGTACATGACCGACGACGCGGAGCTCGTCCTCGTCGGGATGGGTACCCTGTCGATGCCGGTCAAGGTCGCGATCCGCAAGATGCGCGAGAAGGGCCAGAAGGTCGGGTTCGTGCGCATCCGGTGGTTCCGGCCGTTCGACTATGCCCGGCTCGGCGCGTTGCTCTCGCGCTTCGCGGCGGTGGGCGTGGCCGACCGCGATTTCTCGATGGGCTCGCCGTACAACAGCGGCGTCGTCGCGAACGAGGTTCGCGCGGCGATGTACAACCAGCCGAAGCACCCGCCGGTCGTGAGCTTCATCACGGGCCTCGGGGGCCGCGAGGTCACGATCCCCGGCGTCCGCGAGATGTTCGACCATACCCGCAAGGCGGCCGAAGCCGGCGTAGCGCCCAACGACACGATCTGGATCGGCGTGCGCGCCTGAGCGGCGCGCGCAAACAGGAGGGGTTGACCAATGGACAGTCCTGAACTCGCGGCGATGCCCGTCCCGGTGCTCGAGCCGATCAAGGGCGTCAAGCGGGCGCCGCTCGAGGAGTACTTTACCTCCGGCCACCGCACGTGCCAGGGGTGCGAGTCGGCCCTGGTCATGAAGCTGATGGTGAAGGCCGCCGGACCGCGCACCGTGGTGCTCGGCAGCACGGGCTGCATGTACGTCGCCAACACGACGTACTACAGCACGCCGTGGGTTGTGCCGTGGATGCACACCCAGCTCGGCTCGTCGGGCTCCGCGGCGGTGGGCACCGCGGCCGGCTACACGGCGCTGATGCGCAAGGGCCGGATCAAGCAGGAGCCGATCAACATCATCTCGTTCTGCGGCGACGGCGGCGGAGCGGACATGGGCCTGTCGGCGATCTCCGCGGCGCTGCAGCACACCGACTACAACCATCTGATTCTGCTGTACGACAACGAGTCGTACGCCAACACCGACATCCAGGTGTCCGGCAGCAGCCCCTACGGTGTGCACACGACGTTCTCGCCGCCCGGCAAGGCCAAGCGGATCCTGCACAAGCGCTGGAAGAAGAACATGGCGGCGATGCTGGCGGCCGGGCACTCCGAGTGCAAGTACGTCGGGACGGTCGACGCGTCGTACGCGGTGGACTTCATGAACCGCATCCGGAAGGCCCTCAGCATCGGCGGGCCCACCTTCATCCACTCGCTCGACCCGTGCCCGAAGGGCTGGGACTACGACCCGATGCTCTCCCACGAGCTCGGCGAGCTGGCCGTGCTGACCGGCGTGTGGCCGCTCTTCGAAGTCGAGAACCACGTGCTCAAGATGTACGGCAAGAGCAAGGCCATCGTCGAGGGGCGGCAGAAGCGGCTGCCGGTGCGGGACTACCTCTTGAAGCAGGGCCGCTTCGCGCACTTCACGGAAGACGACATCGACTACTTCCAGGCCAAGATCGACGAGATGTGGACGAAGTGGCTGGTGCCGGGCGTGCTGCCGTTTTCGACCGACGTGTTGAACGACCAGCCGCCTGCTTAGGGGGCGCCGGGCAGGGCGCCGGTCCGCACGGCTAGGGGGACCGCGCCGCACAATCGAATAGCGCTGCGTGACCGCGTGATCCGAAGTGACGCGAAAGCGACACGAGGTGATCGCATGATCGGGGCCTTCGAAGGGCTTCTGCGCGACGTCCGGATGGACCGTTTCATCCGGGCTCGACGGGGGCCCTTTGATTTTCTTCCGCCGCGCACGACGCGCTCGGTCCGCATGCTCCGGGGGCACCTACGCTGCAGGCGAAGGGTGGTGGACTCATGAGTACCGCGGCAGCCGACCACACGCAGGAATGGATGCTGAAATACCGCTGGTGGATTCTCACGGCGGCGGTGATCGCGCAGATCCCGAACGCGAACCTCCAATACGCGTGGACGCTCTTTCCCACGCATCTCGTCAAGGACGGGCTCGGGAAGCTCAGCGCGGTGCAGGGAGTCTTTGCGCTGTTCGTGCTGCTGGAGACGTGGCTCGTACCGGTCGAAGGCTGGCTGGTCGACCGGATCGGGCCGCGCCTGCTGACGATCGTCGGCGGCGTCCTGATCGGCGTCGCCTGGGTTATGAGCGCCCAGGTAAGGACGCTCGGGGAGCTGCTGTTCTGGTACGGCGTGGTCGGTGGGATCGGCGGCGGCATCATCTACGGCGCCACGATCGCGACCGCGCTGAAATGGTTCCCCGACAAGCGCGGGCTCACGGCCGGGCTGGTGGCCGCGGGGTTCGGCGCGGGCGCCGCGCTCTCGGTCGCGCCGATCGAGAACGTGATCAACCACGCCGGCTGGCGCGCGGCGTTCTTCCAGTTCGGCATCCTGCAGGGCGTCATCGTCGTGCTCGCCGCGCTCTTCCTGCAGGCGCCGCCGGAGACGTTCAAGGTCGCCGGGATCATCAGGAAGGTGTCCAGGCACGTCCGGCAGGCGGTCACCGACAGCACCCCCGCGCAGATGCTGCGCACGCCGCACTTCTACGTGACCTACGTGATGATGATGCTGGTCGTGGGCGGCGGGCTGATCCTCACCGCGCAGCTGGGGCCGATCGCCAAGTCGACCGGCGTCGACAAGACAATCGTGATGTGGGGGTTGACCGCGCTCGTGCTTGCGCTGCAGGTCGACCGCGTCCTCAACGGCATCACGCGGCCGATCTGGGGCTGGGTGTCGGACCACATCGGACGCGAGAACTCGATGTTCATCGCCTTCGGGATTCAGGGGTTCTCCATCCTCTGGCTGCTCACGCTGCTCAAGAACCCGGTCGGGTTCGTCGTCGCCTCGGGCGCGGCGTTCTTCTTCTGGGGCGAGGTGTACTCGCTCGTGCCGGCGCTGGTGGCCGACCTCTTCGGGCGCAGGTACGCCGCGACGAACTATGGACTGATGTACACGGCGAAGGGGTTCGCGTCGATTTGGGCGGGCCCGCTCGCGGCGATGCTGTTCGAGGCCCAGCACACCTGGACGCTCGTGTTCTACATCGCGGCGATTGCGAACTTCATCGCCGCGTTGATCGCGCTGTTCGTCCTGAAGCGCCTGCCGATGCCCGGGGCGGCCGCCGCCCCATCGAGGATGATGCCGGCCACCGCCGGCGGCGGCGGGTAACGTCCGGCGCACTGTGCCATGCCGACGAGGGGGGCCGGACGGCCCCCTTCGCCTTGACAGGCCGCGGATCGATTGTTAGTTACTAGAGTGACCATGACGCGGATGCGTTCGGCGTACAACCCTCGTCGATGTATCTGTCCTGCGCGGAGGCCGGAGTAGCCTTCGCCGGGACCGACGTTCTCCTGTCTGTCCCTCGGTTCGGCGGGTTTCGAAGGCACACCAACATTCCGGTCTCCGCCTTTCTCGTGTGAGGGGACAGGCCGCCCGTCCGGCGCTGCGCGCCGGGGACGGGCGGCCGGCGCACGCCTTCATCCAAAACAGGGAGGGTTTGACCGATGCCACAGGGCTACGCGCACGACGTGTTGGTGGAGACCGGCTGGCTCGCCGAGCATCTCGACGATCCGGCCGTGCGGGTCGCGGAAATCTCGGAAGACACGACGCTGTACGGCCAGGGGCATATTCCCGGCGCCGTGCACTTCAATTGGCAGACGCAGCTGCAAGATCCCGTCCGGCGCGACTGGATCGATCAGGAGCAGATCGAGACGCTGCTCGGGGCGCACGGCGTCGGCAACGACACGACGCTCGTCCTGTACGGAGACAAGAACAACTGGTTCGCCACGTACACGTTCTGGCTGTTGAAGATGTACGGCGCGGACAATCTCCGCGTGCTGAACGGCGGCCGCGCGAAGTGGATCGCGGAAGGGCGGCCCGCCGTGACCGACGTCCCGTCCCACCCCAAGGCGCGCTACGAGGCCAAACCCGCCGATGCGTCGATCCGCGCGTTTCGCGACCAGGTACAGGCCGCGCTCGGCAAGTCGGCGCTCGTCGACGTGCGGTCGCCCCAGGAGTACAGCGGCGAGCTGATCGCGATGCCGGCGTACCCGCAGGAGGGCGCGCAGCGGGGCGGCCACATTCCGGGCGCGCAGAACATCCCGTGGGGCCAGAACGTGCGGGAGGACGGGACGTTCAAATCGGCGGAAGAATTGAAGAAGCTGTACGAGGGCAAGGGCGTCACGCCCGACAAGAACGTGATCGCCTACTGCCGGATCGGCGAGCGCTCCTCGCTGACCTGGTTCACGCTGAAGTATCTGCTCGGCTACCCCGCCGTCCAGAACTACGACGGCTCGTGGACGGAATGGGGCAGCCTCGTCGGGGTGCCGATCGAAAAGCCGGCGCTCCGGCAGGCCAAGGGCTGACCGGCTCGGACACGGCGGGCGGCGCGGGGGCCGCAGCGGCCGCCCCCGCGCCCGTTCCCGACCGCGCGCGCCTTGTTTGACGCTCTCGAAGCAGGCCTGCTAGAATCGCCGTGATGTCGCGGTCAGCGGCCCGTCCCGAAGACGAGCGCGAGTTCGTCAAAGAGATTCCCTCCAAAGCCGAGCACTTTTCCGACTGGTACACCGCCGTCGTGCTCAAGGCGGAGCTTGCCGACTACTACCCGGTGCGGGGCTGCATCGTCGTCCGGCCGTACGGCTACACGATTTGGGAATTGATCCAGGCGGGCCTCGACCGCCGCTTCAAGGCGACCGGTCACACCAACGCCTACTTTCCGCTGTTCATCCCGCGGAGCTTCCTCGAGCGCGAGGCAAAGCACGTCGAGGGCTTTGCGCCCGAAGTCGCATGGGTCACTCACGGGGGCGGCGAGGAGCTGAGCGAGCCGCTGGCCGTCCGCCCGACCTCCGAGACCGCCATCGGACACATGTACGCGCGCTGGATCCGGTCGTACCGCGACCTGCCGGTCCTCATCAACCAGTGGTGCAACGTGGTGCGCTGGGAGAAGGCGACGCGCCCGTTCCTGCGCACGATGGAGTTCCTGTGGCAGGAGGGCCACACCGCCCACCGGAACGCGGAAGAGGCCGAGGCGGAAGCCCGCCAGATGCTCGAGGTCTACCGCGACTTCGCCGAGACCGACGCGGCGATCCCGGTGCTGTCCGGCCGCAAGCCGGAGAGCGAGAAGTTTCCCGGAGCCGAGCGGTCGTACACGATCGAGGCGCTCATGCCGGACGGCCAGGCGCTGCAGTCCGGGACCTCGCACGACCTCGGCCAGAATTTCGCCCGCGCCTTCGACATCAAGTTTCTGGACAGCGACAACGTCGAGAAGTACGCGTACACGACGTCGTGGGGCGTGAGCTGGCGGATCCTCGGCGGGATGATCATGGTGCACGGCGACGACCGCGGCCTGGTGCTGCCGCCCGCGCTCGCCCCGTTTCAGGTGGTCGTGGTGCCGATCCTGAGCGGGCCGAAGCGCGACGACGTCCTCGCCGCGGCGCGGGATTTGACCCGCCGCCTCAGCGCGACCGTGCGCGTCCGGCTCGACGACCGGACCGAGGTGACGCCGGGCTGGAAGTACAACGATTGGGAGATGCGCGGCGTCCCGCTGCGGCTCGAGATCGGGCCGCGGGACCTGGCGCAGCAACAGGTGGTGCTGGCGCCGCGGGCCGGCTTCGATAACATGGTTGCCGGCGAGTCCGCCGGCAGGCGGTCCGCCGGCGGCGCCAAGCAGTCCGTGCCGATCAGCGGGCTCGAGCAGTCGCTGCCGGCCGCGCTCGCCGCGGTGCGCCAGGCCCTGTTCGACCAGGCGAAGCGGTACCTTGACGCGCACATCGTCGCGGCCGCGTCGCTTGCGGAGCTGGTGGAAGCGGTCGCGACCCGCCGCGGCTTCGTCCGCGCGGTGTGGTGCGGGACGGAGGCGTGCGAGCAGTCGATCCGTAAGGCGAGCGGCGCGTCGCCGCGGGTCATCACCGAGGAGCCCGCGGACGGACCGTGCCTCATCTGCGGCGCGCCGGCAAGGGAAGTCGTGTACTTCGCCCGCGCGTATTGAAGTGGCCCACGCGCCCACCCGCCGGCTCGTCCTGATTCCGATCGCGGCGGCGTGCGCCGCCGCGGCCATCGGCGCGACCGTGCTGTGGATGCGGCCTCCGCACACGATCTCGAGGAACACCGGCCCGGCGATCGTCATCGGCGAACCGGGCAGCCCCGTTCCGCCGGGTCTCGGTCCCGGCGGGTCCGGCGCGACGGGAGAGGTGAAGCCGGCGCCGGCGCCCGCGTTCTCGCTGACCGTCCTCTCGCCGGGCGCGCCGCCGTCCTCCTCCGCGGTGCAGCCGGGAACCGCCGCGCCGTTCGTCGTCCCCGCCGCGGGCGGCCGGCTTTCGCTTTCGGCGCTGCGGGGGCATCCCGTCGTCGTCAATTTTTGGGGGTCGTGGTGCGGACCGTGCCGGGCGGAGATGCCGCTCCTCGTGAAGGCCGCTCATGCGTACGCGTCGCGCGGCGTGGTCGTCGTGGGCTTCGATGTCGACGACACGCCCGCCGAAGCGCGCCGGTTCTTGGACCAATACCATGTCGACTATCCGATCGTGACGGTGCCGGACGACCGGCTGCCGCGCGCGTACGGCGTGATCGGACTGCCGACGACCGTGTTCGTCGACGCCTCCGGGATGATCCGCGCCCGGCAGCTCGGCGGTTTCGTCGGCGCCGCCGGCGAACGCACGCTCACGCAGCGCCTCGACGCGCTGCTGGGCGGGACGGGCCGATAGCGCCCGCCGCGCGTCTTAGCGCAGGGAAGTTCCGCGCCGCCGTCTAACATCGTATCCCGGTAATCCGCGCACGGCATGCGTGTGCCAATCCTCTCGTCGTGATCGGGGGTGAACGATGTCTTCGCGCTCGCTGGCGGGGGCGCTGCTTCTCATGTGCGCCGGCGTGACCGGGTGCACGGGGCGGCAGATCCAGTCGATGCGCGAACATCCGGCCGAGACGCCGTCGGGACCCACGGCGTCGGTGTCCGCCAAGCCTTGGACGGGTCCGGCCGTCGTGGCAAACAGTACGTACCCCAAGGACATCAACGCGGCGCGGCCGGAGCCGCCGGCCCAGTACGCGTCCATGAAAGACCCCCTGCCCCCGGCACCGGACAATCTTGCCAAGGGCAAGGAGCTGTTCAACGCCAACTGCGCGCCGTGTCACGGGCCCAACGGTGCCGGGAACGGGCCCGCCGCGGCCTCGCTCAATCCGAAGCCCGCCGACTTCCAGACGCCGATTCACGCCAAACTGCCCGACGGCTATTGGTTCTGGCGGCTCTCGGTGGGCGGCACGGTGTCTCCGTTCAAGGACGTCGGCTCCGCGATGCCGCCCTGGGAGGGCGCGCTCACCGAGCAGCAGCGCTGGCTGATCATCCTCTACGAGCACACCTTCTCAGAGCATAAGTGACGCCCGCCGATCGCGCGCCGGCTGGTTCGCCCGAGCCGGGCAGGCCGGACGCGGTGGCGCGCGTGCGCGCCGCGCTGGCCGCGGCGGGCGTAGAGGTCCGCATCGTCGAGTTCGCCGAGAGCACGCGCACCGCTCACGACGCCGCGCGCGCCCTGGGGACGTCCACCGGACAGATCGTAAAGTCGCTCGTGTTCTTGGCCGACGGCCGGCCCGTGCTCGTGCTGGCCTCCGGCGCGAACCGCGTGGACACGGCGAAGGTCGCGCGGCTCGCCGGCGCCGCGCGCGTTGAGAAAGCCAGCGCGGACGCGAGCCGCGACGCGACCGGCTTCAGCATTGGCGGTGTGCCGCCCGTCGGCCACCGCAGCCCGCTGCCGGTCTTTGTGGACCGAGTCTTGCTGACGTACGATGTCGTCTACGCGGCCGCGGGAACTCCGCACGCGGTCTTTCCCATCGAGCCGCCGGCGCTGGTCCGGGTGACCTCCGGTACGGTCGGCGATATCGCCGAGTAACCGCCGACCGCCGGCTACCCTGCCGTGGCCCCCGTGGCCGCGGCGCGCGACGCATATTCGGCGCGCCGCAATGCCGCCGCGGGGACGAAGCCGGCGAGTGCGATGGCGAGGCCGAGGAGCCAGACCAGCGTGAAACTCCGCGTCGCGTCGAGCACGTAGCCGAAGAGCACGCCGGAGATCGTCGACGCGATCTGGCCGACGGCGAGGTTGAGCGACACCGCGACGCCGGCCCGGTGAATGCCGAACAACTCCGTCGTGAGCGTCGTCAGGACCGGCAGCGTCAGCGCGAGCCCCGTCCCGGCCAACACCGTGCTGACGGCGACGCCGGCGGCGCTGCGGACGCCGGCGAGCAGCGCGAACGACGCGACCAGCACGCCGAAGCCCGCGAGAATCACCGGCGTCCGCGCGCCGATGCGGTCGGAGAGATTGCCCGCGACAGGCGACGCCGCGAGCAGCGCCACGTTGACGACCGCGACCAGGCCGCCCGCGGCCGTGCGGCTGAACCCGAACGCGTTCGCGAGATAGGTCGGTAGCCACGCCGTGATCCCGTACGCGCTGAACAGCGCGAGGAACACCGAGCCCGAGAGCGCGAGGAAGGTGGGTTGTCCGGCGATACCGCCGATCTGGCGATGCGCCGGCTCCCCGCCGCTGCGCGGTGAGGCGCCGGCCGGCAGCCACACGGCGCCTCCGGCCAGGACGGCGGCCGTCGCGGCCGCCAGCGCGAGGAACGCCGCGGGAATCCCGGTCCATCCGCTCATCAACGGCATAAGAAAGAGGCCCGCCACCATGCCCGCGCCTGCGCCCGACTGCAAAATCCCCATCGCGGCGCCGCGGTTCCGGGCGACACCGAGCATCAGCTTGACCGTCGATGAATAGAGGGCCGCTCCGCTGAGCCCCATCAAGAACCGCAGCGCGAGCGCCGGCACGTAGCGTCCGGTGAGCGCAAAAGCGGCGGAGGTTGCGGTCATGCAGGCGAGGCCGGCGATCGTGACCCGCCGCGCCGGCATGTTGTCCGCGGCGAGCCCCGCGGGAATTTGCGCGAGGACGTACCCAAGCAGGTACGCCGACAGCAGCCCACCGACGCCGGCGTAGTCGACGTGGTAGGCGGCGCGCAGATCATTGAAGAACGGGACGACGTCGATCCGCTGCGCGTTGGCGATGAAGAAGACGCCCCACGCCGCCGCGGCCGTCCACAGCGGCGCGCCCATCGCGCCGCCTTCAGGCCTGGACCTAGGCGTAGGCGTCGTAGATGGCGCGGCCTACTTCTGCGATCGCGAGACGTCCTTTGAGGTCGTCCGCCAGGTCGCGGGTAAAGACGCTGACGACAACCGGTCCCGTCTTGGTGTAGAGCACGCCGGCGTCGTTGCTGACCCGCGTCAGGGAACCGGTCTTGTGCGCCATTTCGACGCCGGGCGGCAGCAGCAGCGGCAGCCGGTCCCGGACCTGCTGCCGGCGCATCAGGTCCAGCATCAGCCGGCAGGCCTCCCGCGGCACCGGACCGTCCCTGCCGCCTTCGAGGGTCGGCCGCACGATCTGCTCGATCAGGAGCCCCATGTCGCGCGGCGTCGTCATGTTCGCACGCTCGTCGTGGTACACGCGGGCGTTCCAGTCGAGCTCCCGCCGCCGCAGGCGCTCGGCGGCGAGCCGGCGGGTTTCCGGCGTGTCCGGGGCGTCCGCGAGGCCCACGAGGTCGCGCAGCAGCCCGCGGCAGCCCATCGTGACGGCGGTGCGGGTCAGCCCGCAGGCGGCGATCCGCGCGTTCACGGCGTCCGCGCCGACGAGGTCGAGCAGGATGTCGGTCGCGGTGTTGTCGCTGACGATGATCATCAGCATCGCCAGATCGCGGACGGTGAAGCGCGTGCCGGCGGACAGCTCCTTCAGGACGCCGGAGCCCGGCACTTTCATCTCGTCCGCGAGTGTGATCTGATCGTCGAGCGAGCGCGCGCCCGCGGCGACCTGCGACATCAGTTCCGCGAGGAGCGGCACCTTGAAGACACTGGCCATCTGGAACGGCCGGTCCGCCTCGAGCGCGGTCGTCTCGCCGCCGGTGAGGTGGTGGACGTACACGCCCATCGTGCCGTCCAGGCGCGCGGCGATGCGCCGGAGGCGGGAGAGCAACGCGGCCGGCGCGCGGCCGGCGACGCGCGATTTGGCGGCGCGCGATCCGGTGGCGCGCGATCGGGAGGTCCGCGATCTGGACCTGCGCGTTCCGCCCGTGGGTCGCCGCCTGGTTGTCGTGGCCATGGTGCCGTCTTCGTCTCCGGATCGCCTTGCTCCCCCGGCGGCGCCCCGTCTCGCGCAGAACCTCCGGCCGCCATTGCTGGCGGCCTCCTGCCCGTGTTATAGTGTCTCCACAACTGAAGAGAACACGCCACGGACCTTCGGGGCAGGGTGAGCCGGGGGATCAGCGCCGCAAGGCGCGCCCGGCAATTCCCGATCGGCGGTACAGCCCGCGAGCCGGCACAGCCGGCACGATCTGGTGTGATTCCAGAGCCGACGGTACAGTCCGGATGAGAGAAGGCTGTTTGGCCTGATCTAGACGGGTGTGGTACGCCCCGGGGGCGCTGTGTCTTTCCTCGGGGTGTTGTTTTTTGGCGGACACGGATCGCGAGACCGGCGACGAAACGTACATGCGCGAGGCCCTGACGCTCGCGGCCAAGGGAGCGGGGACGGCCAGTCCCAATCCCATGGTCGGCGCGGTCGTGGTCGCCGCCGGCCGTGTCGTCGGGCGCGGCTACCACCCGAAGCCCGGCGAGCCGCACGCGGAGATCTTTGCGCTGCGTGAGGCCGGCGCGCGCGCGCGCGGCGCGACACTGTACACGACGCTGGAGCCGTGCGCGCACACCGGGCGCACGGGTCCGTGCACCGAGGCGATCGTCGCCGCGGGCGTCCGGCGCGTCGTCGCCGCGATGGTCGACCCGGATGCGCAGGTGCGGGGCGCCGGCCTCGCGCGGCTGCGCGAGGCCGGCGTGGAGACGGCCGTCGGCGCGGGTGAAGCCGAGGCCCGGCGTCTCAACGAGGCGTACATCACGCACCGCACGACCGGCCTGCCGTTTGTCACCGCGAAATGGGCGATGACGCTCGACGGGCGGATCGCCACCCGGACCGGCGACTCGCGCTGGATCTCCAACGAGGTCTCGCGCGCGCACGCCCACCGGGTCCGCGCGGTCTCCGACGCCGTCCTGGTGGGCGTCGGCACGGTGCTGCGGGACGATCCGGCGTTGACGGCGCGCACCGGCGACTCGGCGCCCAACCGTGGGCCGGGACGGCCGCGCCGCGTCGTGCTGGACAGCCGGCTGCGGATGCCCCGCGACGCGCGGGTGCTGGCCCGCGACGGCATCCCGGTCATCGTCGCGACGACTCGCGCGTCGCCGGCGGCCGCGCGCCGGGCGCTCGAGGATCGGGGGGTCGAGGTGCTCGTCTGTGACGGCGCCGGCGAGCGCGTCGACCTTTCCGCGGTGCTTCACGAGCTCGGCGCGCGCGGCGTGCTGAGCCTGCTGGTGGAAGGCGGCGCCGCGGTACACGGCGCGTTCATCGAGGCGGGATTGGTCGACAAGGTGCTGGCCTACGTCGCGCCGGCGGTCGTGGGCGGCGGCGGGCCTGCCGCGAGCGCCGGCGCCGGTGTTGCGGCGATGGTGGACGCGCGCCGCCTCCGGACGGTCGAGGTGCACCGGTTCGGCGGCGACGTGCTGATCGAAGCATACGTGGAACGGGGGTAGGGCGCCGGCCGATGTTCACGGGAATCGTCGAAGGAATGGGGCAGGTTCGCGAGATGCGGCGGGACGCGCGCGGCGTCCGTTTGGTCATCGACGCGGGCGCCGCGTTGAACGGCGAAGCCCTCCGCGCGGGCGACAGCGTGGCGGTGAACGGAGTGTGTCTCACGGCCGTCACGTTCGAGCGCGGCGCCTTCGCCGCGGATCTGTCGCCGGAGACGCTCGCGCGCACCACCCTCGGCCGGCTGGCTCCGGGAACCTCGGTCAACCTCGAGCGTCCGGTGCCGGTGACGGGACGGCTCGGCGGGCACATCGTACAAGGCCACGTGGACGGCGTCGGCCGCGTCGTGGCGCTGCGCGAGGTTGCGGAGGCACGCCGCCTCGAGATCGCGGTCGCGCCGGATCTCGCCCGCTACATCGCCGACAAGGGATCGATTGCCGTCGACGGGGTGAGCCTGACCGTCGCCGGGTGGGCGGGAAACCGCTTCGGGGTGGCGCTGATCCCGCACACGTGCGAGGTGACGACCCTCGGATCGCTCGAGCCGGGGCGCGAGGTCAACCTTGAGGTCGACATTCTTGCGAAGTACGTCGAGCGGCTGGCCGGCGGGCTCCGGCCGCGCCGCGCGCGTCGCGCAGGCGCGCCAGAAAGGCCGCCCGCCGCTCGGCGGCGGCCGGGCAGACGGCGCCCCCCTCGGGGACTAGCCGGCGGTATGCGCCGGCGTCGGAAGGCGGTGAGGAAGTAATGGTCGAGACGGCCATCGCGGCGATTCGTGACGGCGGATTTGTCATCGTCGTCGACGACGAGGGCCGCGAGAACGAAGGCGATCTGGTCATGGCAGCGGAGTGCGCCACCGCCGAGAAGGTGAACTTCATGCTCACCCACGCGCGGGGACTGGTGACGGTGCCGCTCTCCGCGGAACGTGTGGAAGCGCTCGACCTGCCGCTCATGGTTTCCCACAACACCTCCCATGAGGGCACCGCGTTCACAATTTCGGTGGGTGCGAAAGAGAAGATCTCCACGGGCATCTCGGCGGCGGATCGCGCCGCCACCATCCGGGCGCTCGTCGATCCATCCACGCGGGCGGAAGATCTCTCGCGGCCGGGCCACGTGTTTCCGCTGCGCGCGACTCCGGGCGGGGTGCTGCGCCGCGCGGGACACACGGAGGCCGCAGTCGACCTCGTGACGCTCGCCGGCCGCCGGCCCGCCGGGGTGTTGTGCGAGATCATGAACGAGGACGGGACGATGGCGCGCCTGCCGCAGCTGCAGGCGTTCGCGCGGCGGCACGGCCTGCCGATCATCTCGGTGCAGGATCTCATCCGCTACCGCGTGCGGCAGGACCGCTTCGTGCGCCGGGAAGGTGAGACGCGGCTCCCGACGACGTTCGGCGAGTTCCGGGCCGTCGTCTACGAAAACACGCTCGACGGCGCGAGCCATCTCGCGCTTACCCGCGGCGATCTCTCCGGAGACGAGCCGGTGCTCGTGCGCATGCATTCGGAATGCCTCACCGGCGAGGTGTTCGGATCGCTGCGCTGCGACTGCGGGGAGCAGCTGCACGCGGCGCTCGCGGCGATCACCCGCGAGGAGCGCGGCGTGCTCGTCTATATCCGGCAGGAGGGCCGCGGCATCGGCCTGACCAACAAGATCCGCGCCTACGCGCTTCAAGATACCGGCCGCGACACCGTCGAGGCGAACGAGCTGCTCGGCTTCGCGCCGGATCCGCGCAACTACGGGGTGGGGGCGCAGATCCTCATCGACCTCGGCCTGCGGCGGATCCGCCTGCTCACCAACAACCCGGCCAAGCGCGTGGGACTGGAAGGGTACGGCATCGAGGTCGTCGAGCGCGTGCCGATCGAGGTGCCGCCGAACCCGGAGAACTACCGCTATCTCTCGACGAAGCGCCACAAGCTCGGACATCTGCTGTCCATCGACTAGGGCGGACATGGCGGGACGGCGCGAAGACGAGGGCAGGCCGGACGGCCGCGATCTGCGGGTTGCCGTCGCCGTCAGCCGGTTCAACGACCGGATCACGCGGCGGCTGCTGCAGGGGGCGCGGGAAGGGCTCGCGCGGTGCGGGGTGAGCGAGGAGCGGATCGACGTCGAATGGACGCCGGGCGCCTGGGAGCTGCCCGTGCTCGCGCAGAGCCTCGCGCGCACCGGCCGCTACGACGCGATCGTCTGCCTCGGCTGCGTCATCCGCGGGGAGACGACGCACGACCGGATGATCGGCGTGGGGGCGATGACCGGCCTCGCGCGGGTGGCGCTCGACGAGCAGGTGCCGGTCACCCTCGGCGTGCTCACCGTGCACACGATGGCCCAGGCCGAGGAGCGCAGCGGCGGCGCCCACGGCAACAAAGGCGAAGACGCGGCGCTGGCCGCCGTCGAGATGGCGGCGCTGCTGCGACGCGTGCGGGGGGGCGGGGCGTGAGCCGGCATGAGGTGCTCTTCGAGAACGCCGTCGTCCACACGGGCGATCCGGAGACGCCGCGCGCGGCGGCGTTCGTCGCCCGCGGGGAGTGGGTCGTCGCGGTCGGCGAGCACGCCGCCCTTCGCGACGCCTTCCCGCACGCCCGGCGCGCGGACCTCGGCGGGGCGACGGTGCTTCCGGCCTTCACCGACAGTCACATCCATCTTGCCGCGGTTGGGCTCGCCATGCGCAGCGTCGATTTGAGCGGCGCCCGGTCGCTGCGGGACGCCGCGGCCACCGTCGCGGGCGCGGCGCGCGCGGCGCCGCCCGGGGCGTGGCTGCGCGGGCGCGGCTGGGACAAGAACCTGTGGCCGGAGGGCCGCTTTCCCGCGCGCGCCGATCTCGACCCCGTGACAGGCGGCCGGCCCGCGGTCTTCCGCAGCAAGGACGGCCACGCGGCGTGGGTCAATTCCGCCGCGCTCGAGCGCGCGGGCATCGGCGCCGGCACGCCGGATCCCGAAGGCGGCGTGATCGTCCGCGACCCGGCGACCGGCGAGCCGACCGGCCTCCTGACCGAGCGCGCGATCCACGCGGTGACGGACCTCGCGGAAACGGCGTCCCCGGAACTGCTGGAGCAGGCGATTGAGGACGCCACGCGGGCCGCGCACCGCGCCGGGATCGGCGCGGTGCACGTCGTCGAGGACGGCGACGTCTTCGCGGCGTTCCAACGGCTGCGGGCGCGCGGCGGCCTCGGCGTGCGCGTCTGCATGGCCATTCCCGAACACTCGCTCGACGCCGCGATCGCCGTCGGCCTGCGAACGGGGTTCGGCGATCCCTGGCTGCGCGTGGGCGGCGTGAAGATCTTTGCGGACGGTGCGCTCGGCCCGCAAACCGCGAGCATGCTCGAGCCCTACGAGGGACAGCCGGAAAACCGCGGCGTCGTGGTCCGGACGCGCGAGCAGCTGCGGGATCTCGCCGCCCGCGCATCGTCGCACGGCATCGCCGTTACGGTGCACGCCATCGGGG
Organism: bacterium; assembly: GCA_035308905.1. Lineage (NCBI taxonomy): Bacteria > bacterium. The sequence continues at coordinate 91,325 of DATGFS010000023.1, forward strand.
ACCGCGCCAACCGGTGGGCGCTCGACGCGATCGAGGCGGCGCCGGCGGACTCGCGGCGCCACGGCCTGCGCCACCGGATCGAACACGCGCAGGTGCTCCATCCGGACGACCTTCCACGGCTCGCCCGGCTCGGCGTCACTGCGTCGATGCAGCCGATTCACTGCACGCAGGACCGCGACATCGTGGACCGTTACTGGGGCGACCGGGGCCGGCACGCGTACGCGTTTCGCTCGCTGCTGCGGGCCGGCACGCATCTTGCCTTCGGGTCGGACGCGCCGGTCGAGACGCTCGACGTGCTGACCGGGATCTACGCCGCGGTGGCGCGGAAACGCACGAACGAGCCCGAGCGTCCGGCGTGGCGCCCCGACGAGGCGCTCACCGCCCGTGAGGCGGTCGACGCCTATACGGAAGGGGCGGCGTACGCCGCCGGCGAGGAGGACGTGAAGGGGCGGTTGGCGCCGGGCTGCGTGGCGGACTTCGTGGGCCTGTCGGACGATCTCTTCGCGATTCCGCCGGACCGCATTCCCGAGGTGCGGGTGCGCTTCACCGCGGTGGGCGGGACGGTGCGCTACTCGGAGTCGTCGACCTCGTCCTGATCCGCCGCGACGTCGGTCTCCGCGTCGTCGTCGATCCAGATGTCCGGCCCGGGGAGCGTGGCGGCGTCGCCGTCCTCGTCCTCGCTCTCGATGCGGGTTTCTTCCTGCGAGCCGCACTCGGGGCACTCGTACACGAGCACTTCGCCGACGTCGTCGGCCGTGATCAGTTCCATCTCTTCCTGGCACTCGGGGCACACGCGCGTCAGGGGAATCGCAGCCCGAACGTCATCGCGATGGAATCGATCGCTCATGACGCCGGTCATCTTCGGTGGGCCGGTTGCACCTCCTCCTCAACGCGGCGGGACCCGGACGCCGTCCGGGTCCCGCCCACTCGGGTGTCGCGGCGCGCCGCGTCAGCGGTTGAGGATGCCGAAGTGATCGGCGCGCTTCGTGATCACGTCCCAGTCGAGGTTCTTGAAGAAGGCGTCGATGTACGAGGCCTTGCCGGTGCCGTAGTCGATAAAGTAGGCGTGCTCGAAGCAGTCGAGCGCCACGAGCGGTGTGCAGTTCCAGATCGGATACGTGTTCTGCTCGTCACCGATGTAGTTGAGGCAGGCGCCGGTGTCCCAATCGTAGGCGAGCCACGCCCATCCGCGGGCCGCGATCGCGGTGGCCTTCAGCTCGGCCTGCCAGTTCTCGAACGACCCGTACGCCTTCTCGAGTAGCTGCAGCGTCTTGCCGGACGGCTTGCCGCCCTTGCCGCCGAGATGCTCGAAGTACAGCTCGTGGTTCTTGACGCCCCCGACGGCGCGCGTCAGTTCGACTTTGAGCTCGCGGAGCTCGGAGTAGGTCGGATTGGCTTTGGAGAGGTCGACCTGGCCGCTGGCGAGACGGTCCAGGATCTCGTTGGCCTTGCCCACGTAGCCCTGATAGAGTTTGTAGTGCTCTTCCATCGTCTTCTTGCTGATGCCGGTCAACTCGACGTCAAACGACCGAAACTTCTTGGCCTCGTACTTGGCCATTCACTGTTCCTCCTCTCGGGATATCTGGCGAACTGCCGATCCGAAAGCCGGCTCGGGGTCACTGGCGGGACGCCTCCGGCTTACGCCGTCGGCAGTCTGTAGAGCGGACGGTTTCATTATAGGCCGCGGTGCGCGCCCCGGGCAACCCCGTGTACTGGTCCAGTAGATCCGACTACACCAGCCTCCAAATTCATCGCTGAGCCGCCTGCCATTGAGCGAGGTACTCGTTCGGAGTGAGGTAACCGAGCGCCTGGTGCGGCCGGACGTTGTTGTAGGTCTCCTCCCAGCG